>NZ_ALOW01000021.1:0-69940 GCF_000292385.1 Acinetobacter sp. GG2 | reverse complement strand
ATCGTGTTGTTTAACTCAGTCTTAGTGTCGTTAATCTGAGTCGTTAACTGATCTTTGGCATTGTTTAACTTGGTATTGGTATCGGTAATCTGATTACCAAGATCATTTTTAGCATCATTTAACTGATTATTCGTATCAGTGATTTTGCCATTTAAGCTCTCTTTTACTTTGGTGAGCTGATCAACATTCACTGCATCTTTAGCATTTACACCATCTGCAACATTCGTAATTTGTTTACCACCAGCATTAATACCTTCTTTAGTAATGCTTGGACCGTCTTTAATCGTTAAGCCATTATTGTTTAAAGTGGTATTGCCAGTAGTCACACTGTCAAACTTCGAGTCTTTTAATAACTCAATCTGGATACCATCTTGAGTAGTACGGGTAATGACATTTTCACCGCTTGTTTTCGCAGCTGGTGTTGAGGCAGCTGCACCACCTACAATATTGAGCTTCTCGCCAAGTTTACGGTGGACATCTGCTCCACTGTTACCAGCAAAATTCAAGCCTTTGTTTTCAAGCTCAGTCTTGGTGCTGTCAATTTTGGTATTTAATTCAGTTTTCGTATTACCAATCGTGTTGTTTAACTCAGTCTTGGTGTCGTTAATCTGAGTCGTTAACTGATCTTTGGTATTGTTTAACTTGGTGTTGGTATCGGAAATTTGATTGCCAAGATCATTTTTAGCATCATTTAAATTCTTGTTGGTATCTGCGATCTGATTACCTAAATCTTTTTTGGCATCATTTAACTGATTATTCGTATCAGTGATTTTGCCATTTAAGTTATCTTTCACTTTGGTGAGCTGATCAACATTCACTGCATCTTTAGCGTTTACACCCTCAGCTACACTGGTAATTTGTTTACCACCAGCATTAATACCTTCTTTAGTAATGCTTGGACCATCTTTAATGGTCAAACCATTGTTGTTCAAAGTGGTGTTGCCAGTAGTCACACTGTCAAACTTCGAGTCTTTTAACAGTTCAATCTGGATGCCATCTTGAGTAGTACGGGTAATGACATTTTCACCGCTTGTTTTTGAAGCTGGTGTTGAGGCAGCTGCACCACCCACAATATTGAGCTTCTCGCCAAGTTTACGGTGGACATCTGCTCCACTGTTGCCAGCAAAGTTCAAGCCTTTGTTTTCAAGCTCGGTTTTGGTGTTGTCAATTTTGGTATTCAGTTCAGTTTTCGTATTACCAATCGTGTTGTTTAACTCAGTTTTAGTGTCGTTAATCTGAGTTGTTAACTGATCTTTAGTGTTATTTAACTTGGTGTTTGTATCCGTAATCTGGTTACCCAAGTCAGTTCTTGTATCATCTAACTTTTGATTTAGATTGGTAATATTCTGAGCATTTTTACTAATATTGCTCGTGTTTTGGTTTACACGTCCATCAACATTTTTAAGCTGGCGTACTGTTACCGCATCTGAGTCAGCTGAGCCATCTTCAACATTGATAATACGGCGTTCTTTTCCAGCCGACCCAACAGAAATAACACCATTAGATTTAGAAGCATCACGATTGGTCAGGAAAGAGCTTCCTGTCGCTTCGGTTGCTACAGCATCTTGGCCTAAAGCAACACTATTTTTAGCTTCTACTTTACTACGTGCACCTAAAGCGACACCACCTTCAACTAAAGACTGGGCACCTTGACCAACTGCAACTGCATTTTCTTGGTCAGCAATTGCACCACCACCAATGGCTGCAGCATTTTTACCAGCTGCTTTTGCACCGCCGCCGACAGCAGCAGCATTTTCATTTGTAGCCTCAGCCCCTTTACCAATTGCAGCCGAGTTATCACCTGTTGCTTGAGCACCACTACCAATTGCAGCAGCACTGTTGCCAGTTGCTTTTGCACCTTCACCGGGTTTGTTACCAGAGCCAATTGCTGTTGAGTTTGTACCCGATGCAAATGAGTTAATACCCATTGCAGATGCACCATCACCTGTTGCTTGTGCAACAGCACCGAATGCAGCAGCACCTTTACCTGAAGCATTAGACATGACGCCAAAAGCAGATGAAGCATCACCAGTTGCTTTAGATGTCATACCGAAAGCCGATGAAAATGCACCAGTACCTACAGCTTGAGTACCTACAGCAGTTGAGCCGTGATTCGCTTCAGTTGTTGGATACTTACCTGCTTTAAGTATCCCTCCCGTAATTTCTGTATAGGTTTTACTCAGCTCAGCATCTTGTGCAATTTTATCTACATCATCACCACCAATAGCAACAGAAGAGTTTCCTCTTGCAATGACATCGGCACCAATCGCAATCGACTGATCCCCAATCGCTTTGGTCTGATCTCCAATCGCAATCGACTGATTGCTATAACCCGATGGTGTACCTTCTGCTCCTTTAGTCGATGCATTACGGCCAATCGCAACATCACCACTGCCAACTGTTTGGCTGCTGCTACCCATTGAAATTGCACCAATTCCCGTTGCTCGTGTATATCCACCAATCGCCATTGCATCACGAGCAGTAGCAGAAGTATTCACTCCAACAGCAATCGCATTACGTCCAGTTGCACCATCATTTTCAAAATTGCTGCCTTGCTGACCATTATCATTAATACTGACATAATGAGTACGAGCCGCTTTTAACTGACGTATGGTGGCAGCATCCGAATCTGCTGAACCGTCTGCTACATTTTGAATACGGCGTTCACTTCCCACATCACCAATTGATAAAACACCAGTTGGAGCTGATTGTTTAGTTAAGAAACTTTCACCCCTAGCTTGGACTGCTTTTGAATCTTTACCTACAGCAATACTATTTTCAGCTTCTGAACGTGCACCTTTACCAATTGCTACACCACCATCAAAAGTAGCTTCAGCTTGGTCTCCAATCACAACGGCATTATCTTTTTGTGCTTTTGCGCCTGTACCAATTGCAACAGATTTTTTACCTTTAGATTCTGAAAATGCACCAATCGCTAAAGCATTTTCCTCAGTGGCCACTGCGCCACCACCGAATGCAATCGAGTCTTTACCGGTTGCTTTTGTTGCCATTTTAGGTTGATAAGCAGCACCTGCTTGCCCCGCAACTGGGTCAGCGTTTTCAATATCTGGTGAACCAATTGCAATTGAACGGTAACCTTCTGCCGTTGCCGAGTGACCAATTGCTAAAGAGCCTTTACCTGTAGCTGCTGCAACATTACCAATGGCTTGAGAAAAATCGGCGGTCGCGGCAGATTGGCGCCCAACCGCAAGAGCAGTATTTCCAGAAGATAAAGCACCTGTACCAATTGCTACACCTGAAATACCTTGAGTTGTCGCATAAGAACCAATTGCAGTACCTAAACCTTTCTCAACTACAGCGCCAGTACCGACACTGATTGCTCCACCTTGTTTCATTGCACCAGCATAAGCACCAGTAGAATTATTATAAGGATTGTTACGGTTTGCGATGTTAGAGCCTGTTCGGTCTTGAGTTTGGGCTCCACAACCAATAGCAACATCTTTTTCATTGGCAGTACTCGCATTTCCTTCACGACAAGAAGTTGTTCCTGAAATAGATGTTCCTTGGCCTACTCCACCCTCGGTATTTGTCCCTGCGAAAGCATTTGGCGTAAAACTAATTAAACTAGTTAAAATAATCGCTGATGCATTTAAAGTTTTTGATTTAGTCTTTGTTTTACCTTTTGCAATTTCAGATGTTGCAACCCATGCTCCAATTGAAGCATTCCAAATGACCTTATAAACTTTATTCATAAAACTTCTCAGACAAATACCAAACTCAAAGACCAATAAAAATGTACAAATACATTTTTAAAATTTTCGGCCCAAAAAAAGAGGCGGCATCCTAATTGAATAAATCTAAAGGGTAAATATAAAAACAAAATAACGATAAGAAAAATTGTGATTTTAATCACAAATTATATTTTTATAATTAATTTTAATTTATTGAATTTAATAAATAAAAAATTAATTAACAACAAAGTGTTTTGTTTTTGTTAAAAATGAGTAAACTTATTTTAAAATAGAATAATAACTCTAAATATATGATTAATTTTTACAAAATTAATAAAAACAAATACATTTTAAAATACATCTGTATATTATAGAAATAGAATATCAACTCTAAAATAAATATCATTATTAATATAATTATTCAGCAATAATTATCCATTTAAAATACAGCTGTATATTATAAATAATAGTGTGTTTATTCTACTCACAATAAATTATAAAATAAATAAATTTTTAAATATACTTAATAAAAAAACTTATTATAAAATAAAACTAAACAAAACATTTGTTTCGAAAACTGATTTCCTTACTTGTACGGCAAAGACTAATTATTAAGTAAAAATGCTTAGCTTCACTACAAAATTTTATTCTTCTTAAGAATTAATCTATTGATTCATAACATTTTTAAAAAAAAGTTGACTAAATTAGTCATTTTTTCAACATTTTCTATTGTCATGCCCTTGTAATTTTTGAAATACACATCACTATAAAAAACATGGCAACCTCGTTGTCACTCATTAGGAGTGCCCATGTCTGAACTTATTATGAATGAAAAAACTGACTTAGAGCCTCAGGTTCCAAGTGTATTACCACTATTAGCCTTACGTGATGTTGTGGTTTATCCACACATGCAAATTGCGCTATTCGTGGGTCGTGAAAAATCGATCAATGCAGTTGATGTGGCTCGTAACAGTGACAATTTAGTATTTGTAGTTGCGCAAAAAGATTCGCTTACAGAAGAAATTGATCACGACAATTTATACCAGTACGGTACAGTCGCTAAGATTGTACAAGTAGTTAATCATGAAAATGATGAAAACTGCATTAAAGTACTTATTGAAGGCTTACATCGTTCTAAGCTCACAAAAATTATCGATGAAGATAGTTATTTGACTGCTGAACATGATCTAAGTCCAATGACTATTAATGTAGATAAGGCAACTCAAGAAACTCGTTTACAAGAGTTACGTAACTTATTTGCTCAATATGCAGAAGCAAAATTACGTAATGCACGTGAACTCGTTGCTGCTGCCAATAAAATCGAAGACTTATTGCAACTTATGTTCTTCGTAGCAACTCGTGTACCTCTAAATATTGAAATTAAACAGAAGTTTTTAGAGCACGATGAGTTTGAAGCACATTTGCAAGAGTTAATGAACTACTTGATGAATCAATCTGCTGAACAGCAAATTGAGCAAACTTTACATGACAGCGTAAAACGCCAAATGGAAAAGAACCAACGTGAATACTTTCTAAATGAAAAAATGAAAGTCATTCAACGTGAACTTTCCGATATGAATGGCGGTGCTGAAGATGACGTGGCTGAAATAGAGAAACGTCTTGCTGAAGCTGATTTACCTGAACACGTACGCAAAAAAGCTGAAGCTGAGTTCCGTAAACTTAAAGCAATGCAGCCAGCATCTAGTGAAGCTGCAGTTGTACGTAACTATCTAGAAGTGATTTTAGATACGCCGTGGAACAAAGCGAGCAAAGTCAGTATTAACTTAGCAAAAGCACAAGAGATTCTTGATGCTGACCACTATGGTCTTGATGATGTTAAAGACCGTATTGTTGAATATTTAGCTGTTCAATCACGTGTGAAAAAACTCAAAGGCCCTATCCTCTGTTTAGTAGGTCCTCCAGGCGTTGGTAAAACTTCACTCGGTGAATCAGTAGCTAAAGCAACAGGTCGTGAATTTGTTCGCATGGCGCTTGGTGGCGTACGTGATGAAGCAGAAATTCGTGGACATCGTCGTACTTATATAGGTGCGATGCCGGGTAAAATTGTGCAGTCTTTAACAAAAGTTGGCGTGAAGAACCCACTGTTCTTACTCGACGAAATTGACAAGATGGCACAAGACTACCGTGGTGACCCAGCTTCTGCATTGCTTGAAGTACTTGATCCATCACAAAACAGTAAGTTCAACGATCACTATTTAGATCTTGATCTTGACCTTTCTGAAGTCATGTTCATCTGTACTGCAAACAGTATGAATATTCCAGAAGCGTTACTGGACCGTATGGAAGTCATTCGTCTACCGGGTTATACCGAAGATGAAAAAGTAAACATTGCTGAACGTTACCTTGTTCCTAAAGCAATTAAGAACAACGGTTTACGTGCAAAAGAGTTAACAATTCATGAAGAAGCGATTCGTGACATTGTTCAACGCTATACACGTGAAGCTGGTGTTCGTAGTTTAGAACGTGAAGTCTCTAAAATTGCGCGTAAAGTGGTAAAAGAAGCGGTAAGTAAAAAGTCTAAAAACTTACAGCTTGACGTTACCTCTGCCAATCTTCCTGAATATCTAGGTCCGCATAAGTTTGACTTTGGTATTGCTGAAGATGAAGCACAAGTAGGCCGTGTCAATGGCTTGGCATGGACTTCTGTAGGTGGCGAGTTACTTACTATTGAGGTTGCAGCTGTTAAAGGTAAAGGTAAATTTATTACAACCGGTTCACTCGGTGACGTAATGAAAGAATCGATTACCGCAGCAATGACTGTAGTACGTACGCGTGCTGATGAACTTGGTATTGAAGCGTCTCGTTTTGAAGAAACTGATGTACACGTTCACTTACCTGAAGGTGCAACTCCAAAAGATGGTCCATCTGCTGGTTTGGCATTAACAACTGCACTTGTATCAGCATTTACTGGTATTGCGATTCGTCCAGACATCGCAATGACAGGTGAAACAAGTCTTGGTGGTCGTGCGATGCGTATCGGTGGCTTGAAAGAGAAACTTCTTGCTGCACATCGTGGTGGAATTAAGCTTGTCTTTATTCCTCAAGATAACGTTCGTGATTTGGCAGAGATTCCTAACAATGTTAAAGAAGGATTAGAAATCAAACCTGTGAAAAGCATTGATGAAATCTTACCTTTAGCATTAACTGCAATGCCAAAGCCTTTACCCAAAACACCGATTGTAAAACCGGTAGAAGGTTCAAAAGCAGCGCGTCACTAATTGAAAAATAAAAAAAAGAGAGCTTCGGCTCTCTTTTTTTGTTACATAATTTGATTGAAAAATATCCAACCATCCTCATAATAAGAAGTAAGAGTGATTAATTTTATTATTTACTCTTATCTATCTTATGTTACAGATAGCCTTGTTTTTATTCTCTATGGTCATCTGAACTCCAGACAGATGATCATTTGATCGCAGTCCAACACCATTTTTTGGACTGCGTTTTTTATGCCCAGTTGCACCCCGCGGTTATCATCTCCTCAGGTATAATGTGTCAGCCGTTTTGACTGAATAGACCACATGAAAATTCGTATTCTGACCATTGGTCAAAAAATGCCTGCTTGGGTACTTACTGGTTTTGAAGATTATTTCAAACGCATCCAGCCTTTTGTCCAGACTCAAGTGATTGAACTTCCAATGGCAAAACGCGGTAAAAATGACTCGGAAGCGGATATTTTAAAATACTGTCAAATTGAAGGTGAAAGTATTTTAAATGCGTTAAAACCAAACGAGACACTGATTGCTTTAGAAGTGGGTGGTCGTGAACTCAGCACAGAAAAGCTAGCTGACACCATGAAACAATGGATGCTTGAAGGAAATGATGTGGCACTGGCTATTGGTGGTCCAGATGGCTTATCAGATCAGGTACGTAAAGCTGCTGCTTGGCATTGGTCACTCTCAAAACTAACTATGCCTCACCCTTTGGTGCGTGTTTTATTAATTGAGCAGTTATACCGAGCAATGAGTATTAATCACAACCATCCGTATCACCGCGCATAAATGGAACAACCGTTTCATTTTAAGAACAATCCGTTGAAATCTAGATACTTTTAACATGTCTTGATTTTGGCATAATGAATACTATTCTGCTTTTCAACTCAGGTGTAATGAAATGGAACTACAAACCCTTCCCGGACTGTTTATTTCACATGGTTCACCCATGCTTGCACTTGATCCAGAACAAGTGGGTCCTGCTTTACACCGTCTTGGTATAAATCTACCAACTCCAAAAGCAATCATCGTGATGTCTGCTCATTGGGAAAGTAAAGCACTTGAAGTAAGTAGTTCAACACGACCAGAAACATGGCATGACTTCCGTGGTTTCCCACCCGAGTTATACGAGATTCGCTATAGTGCACCTGGTCAACCCGAACTTGCCGAAGAAATATTGAAGTTATTGGCAGACGCTCATTTTGTTGCACATGCCAATAGTACTCGTCCTCGCGACCACGGTGTATGGATGCCTCTTTTACACATGTATCCAGATGCAGACATTCCCGTTGTTGAAATTTCTTTACCGATGACCTTAAGCGCTCAAGAAATTTATCGAATTGGGCAAACGCTTGCGCCTTTACGTGAAAAGCAAATCTTATTGATTGGTTCTGGAAGTATTACCCATAATCTTGCTGAGTTGTCTTGGCAAGGTGACAATTCAAATGTTCCTGAATGGGCTTCAACTTTTAGAAATACCGTCGTTAATAAGCTTTCACATCAAGATTACGATGGCGTGTTGGAATGGCAATCACTGCCTTATATAAAACGTAATCATCCAACTCTTGAACATTTTGCACCGTTATTTTTCGCTATGGGAACTGGTCATCGTTTTACGATTGTTCATAGCAGCTTCACAATGGGTTCATTAGGTATGGATATATATCGTTTTGATTAATTTTTAGGAAATACCCCGTTTTCGCGGGGTATAGCATTATTTTTATTAAAAATTCGAATAATTTACAAACTTATACATTTTAAAAACCGAAACAATCATATGTTTACATTTTCTTTTTTTAAGAATGTTTTAAGCTTAGTGCTGTTGTTTTTTTACTTGAAGTTTTTAAATGAAAATTAAATATTTAATTCTTGCGTTATTACCTTTTTCTTTGATGGCGTGTCAAACAGTTTCACATACTCAAGCTCCAATTGTATCTGAGCAACAACAAAATCTTGCAGCAACTCTAAGTGAATATACTTGGACTTACCAAAATGTAAAAGCATCTAAGCCACTTGTTCTTAACTTTAATGCAGACGGCAAATTAGCAATTAACACAGGTTGTAATGGTCAAGGTGGTACTTGGAAAGTTGAAGGTAACCAGCTTGTAACCTCTCCACTTGCATCAACAATGATGGCTTGCCAAGACGATTTAATGAAACAAGAACAATTGTCTAATAGCATCTTTAGTGAAGCAAAATTGCCAATTGAAATTAGTAACAGCAATGGTCAGGTAATCTTAAGCGTGACAGATAAAGCAGGTCAAAAGCATATTTTCCAAGGCGTAAAAGCAACTAATACTCAAGCTTTAACTGATTATTCTTGGTCATACCAACCTGAAAATACTAAAAAGCCGATTGTTCTTAACTTCACAAACGACCGTTTATCTATCGCAACAGGTTGTAACCGCCAAGGCACTACTTGGAAAGTTGAAAACAATACCATCGTAACTGCTGATGTAATGTCGACTATGATG
This sequence comes from Acinetobacter sp. GG2, assembly GCF_000292385.1. Taxonomy (NCBI): domain Bacteria; kingdom Pseudomonadati; phylum Pseudomonadota; class Gammaproteobacteria; order Moraxellales; family Moraxellaceae; genus Acinetobacter; species Acinetobacter sp. GG2. The sequence goes on along the minus strand of NZ_ALOW01000021.1, from coordinate 60,544 downwards.
GCGTGTGAACCTGCATTAATGAAACAGGAACAATTCTCTAGCAGCCTGTTCCAAAAACGTGCGATTCCATTTGAACTTAATACATCAAATGCAGATCAACCAACATTGACAATCGTTGATGCTCAAGGTCAGAAATATACGTTCACAGGTAAAATGACACCTGAAGCAAAATACCAGTCTGAAGGTAAAACTGTTTTTCTTGAAGTAGCGCCAGAGACTAAATCTTGTACGGGTGTTGCGCCACAAACTTGCTTGCAAGTTCGTGAAGTTAAATATGATGACAAAGGCGTTAAAACTTATGCCGACAAAAACTGGTCATTATATTATGGTCAAATCGAAGGTTTTGAACACAATCCAAACCAACGCGTAATTTTACGTGTAAAACGCTTTGAAGTGAAAAACCCAGCAGCAGATCAATCTAGCCAAGCAGATGTGTTAGATATGGTTGTAGAGCAAGAAATGGTTAAAAAGCCTAAAAAATAATTTTTAGACTAAAAAATCCGATGCTTTTGCATCGGATTTTTTATTTCTATATTTTAATAAATACCTTGTGCAAGCATCGCATCAGCAACTTTTACAAAGCCTGCAATATTGGCACCATCTACATAGTTCACAGTACCGTCTTCTTTAGTACCGTATCTAACACAATTGGCATGAATGTCTTTCATAATGGCATGTAAGCGTTCATCAACCTCAGCATGTGTCCAGCCCAAACGAATTGCATTTTGAGACATTTCTAAACCAGAAGTTGCTACCCCACCCGCATTAGATGCTTTACCCGGAGCATATAAAATTTTAGCTTCAATAAAATGCTCAACAGCTTCAAGTGTAGATGGCATGTTAGCGCCTTCAGCTACACAAATGACACCATTAGCGATAAGTGTTTTAGCATCTTCATCGGTTAATTCATTTTGTGTTGCACATGGTAAAGCAATATCTACAGGAATATGCCAAGGTGTTTTACCTTCAAAATATTCAAAGCCATGCTTAGAAGCAAACTCAGAAATACGTCCACGTTTAACGTTTTTCAACTCCATAACTTCAGCCAGCAACTCATCTGTAAAACCATTTTTTAGATAAACAGTACCATTAGAGTCCGATAAGCTGACCACTTTTGCGCCCAAGAACATTGCCTTTTCCGCAGCATATTGAGCAACGTTACCAGAACCAGAGACCGAAACAGTTTTACCAGCAAAAGATAGCCCACGTGTTTTTAGCATTTCTTCTGCAAAATAAACCGTACCATAGCCTGTAGCCTCCGGACGCATTAAGCTACCGCCAAATGAAATTCCTTTACCAGTAAATACACATGCAGTGTCATTACTGAGTTTTTTCATCATGCCAGCCATGTAGCCTACTTCACGCGCACCCACACCAATATCTCCAGCAGGGATATCGGTATTTGGACCTAAATGACGGTAAAGCTCAATCATCAGAGCCTGACAGAATCGCATAATTTCAGCATCAGATTTACCTTTAGGATTAAAATCTGAACCACCTTTCCCACCACCCATTGGTAAAGTGGTCAGTGAGTTTTTAAAAGTTTGCTCAAAACCTAAAAATTTCAAAATAGATAGGTTGACCGATGGATGGAAACGCATTCCACCCTTAAATGGACCAATTGCTGAATTATATTGAACACGAAAAGCACGGTTCACTTGAGTCTGGCCTTGATCATCCATCCATGAAACACGAAATTGAATTACACGCTCTGGTTCAACCAAACGCTCTAACAATCCATGCTCTGCATATTCCGGATTTTTTTCAATAAATGGCCACAAGCTTGTCATGACTTCTTCGACAGCTTGTAAAAACTCAGGTTGATGCGGATCACGCGCTTGCACGTAATTCAGGAATTCATTCAGGTTGTTATATTTCAATGCACGGTCCTCAGCATAGTAATGAATTAAATTGGTGCAATACATTTTAAAATGCATCATTTAGCAGCAAAATATTAAATCCCTTTCCATCAATTTTAACAATAGTTATTTTAAATTATTTTATTTTTCTTAATTATCATAAAGTTAATTTTAGAAAAACTATCTAAAAATCAATAATAGTCATTTATCATTTCAATTTTTTGATCTATTATTGTGCAATATTAGCTACATTTTAGGTCAATCAAAAAGCCTATAAATTCGTTAAAATCCATTGACCTTACTTAGGTTTTTCTTCATTATCGCATCGTTTTAAACAAGCTATTTTCCTCTATGAATCCATCTATTTCTCTCATACGCGAGATCGATGCGTTATTGCCACAAACACAATGTGGTTTATGTGGACACCGTGACGGTTGTCTACCTTACGCAAAGTCCATTGCTGAAGGTGAAGATGCAAATAAATGTGTTCCTGGTGGACAGCCAGTGGCCGATGCGCTCGCAAAACTATTAAATCGCTCGTCATTGCCTGCTGAAACAAGTGTCTGGCCCGTACAAGCAGATGGACGCCCACAACGTATGAAAGCGATTATTCGTGAAGACGAATGTATCGGATGTACAAAATGCATTAATGCCTGCCCTGTAGATGCCATTATTGGTAGTGGTAAGCTCATGCATACCGTTTTGACTGATCTATGTACAGGTTGTGAGTTATGTATTCCACCCTGCCCAGTTGACTGTATTGATCTGGTCGAAGACACTCAAGCTTTACCAAATGAACAGCAAAGAATTGCGGAACAAAATGATTTAAGACAACGTTACTACGCGCATATTCAACGCGAAGAGAAACGTCGTATACATCGCAAAGGCCCTGTGGTACGCGCTGAAATTGACACACAATTTTTTGCAAAGTTCTCTCAAGCACTTGATGATCTACCTTCAATTCAAATCATTGAGAAGTCGAAAGAAGTAATTGTAAATGACGCAAGAACGACTATTGAATTAGCTAAAATTCGCACACAAATTAAAAAGTTGGAAAAGCAGCTCAGTGTTCGAGAAGATGCAAAAAAGCGTCTTCAACTTGATGAACTACAACAGCAACTCACTCAATTACAGGAGGTCTGAATGGCCGTCAAAAATATGACGAAAAAGCAGATTCAAATTTTCTTTGAACGCCTTCGTGAACAAAGACCTTCTCCTGAGACCGAATTAAAATATTCATCACCTTTTGAATTATTAATTGCCGTCATGTTATCGGCACAAGCGACCGATGTTAGCGTAAACAAAGCAACAGATAAGCTTTATCCTGTCGCCAATACTGCTGAAAAAATCTATAACTTAGGCGTAGATGGACTTAAAGAATATATAAAGACCATCGGCCTTTATAACGCCAAAGCTGAAAATGTCATTAAAACCTGTAAGATTTTAATGGAGCAATTTAACGGTGAGGTTCCAAGCAATAGAAAAGATTTGGAAGCTTTACCAGGTGTAGGACGTAAAACAGCCAATGTGGTTTTAAATACTGCTTTCGGACAACCAACTATGGCTGTCGACACGCACATTTTTCGTGTGGGAAACCGTACTGGCTTAGCAGTAGGCAAAAATGTACTTGAGGTTGAACACCGTTTAGTTAAGGTGATTCCGAAAGAATTTATTATAGATGCACATCACTGGTTGATATTACATGGCCGTTACTGCTGTATTGCCCGTAAACCGAAATGCTCAGAGTGTGTGGTTGCCGATGTATGCAACTGGCCAGACCGCTTTGAATTTGGTGCTATAAAAGCAATTCCAACAAAGAACCTCAGTTAATCCTGAGGTTTTTTAATCTGCTGTAATTTGGGATGTAGTTGACGTTCTCGTCCGTTCTTTTTATTTTCCAAAGCCTGTTGTTTCTGCACATGACGTAGCATTTTTTGACTTTGATATAGTAAAAATAACAGTAGAGCTAAACTTAAAATTACCACTACAATCAAAATAATTTTCAGCAAAGAAGTATCCTCAATCCACTCAAACTTTGAGTGTTATATGCCATAACATAATCTTTAACTACTATTATGTCAGATTTTGTTGGCTTGCATACCATGCATGAATATCCTGTTTTTCAATTGCAGTTGCCATGAGTTCGGGAAATTGATCAGGTGTACAGGCAAACGTTGGAATCCCCATATCAGCAAAGATCTGTGCATGTTGAGTGTCGTACCAAGGCGCACCATCATCAGACAATGCCAGTAGCGTAATGACTTGTACCCCACTGTCCAGCATTTCAGCCACTTGTTTGAGCATTTGCTTAGCATCACCACCTTCACATAAATCGCTAATGAGGATAAAAATCGTGTCTTCTGGGCGAGTAATTTTACTACGGCAGTATTTAATCGCTTTAGCAATATCGGTTCCCCCACCTAACTGTGTGCCGAATAACACATCCACAGGATCTTCTAACAAAGGGGTTAAATCGGCTAACTCGGTATCAAATACAATCATTTGCGTACTGACTGCACGGATACTTGCCATCACCGCCGCAAAAACACTGGAATAAATCACTGAAGGAGCCATCGAACCACTCTGATCAACACAGAGTATAATGTCTTTTAAAGCCGTTTGTTGACGTGGATGCCCATGTAACTCATGTGGAATAATGGTTTTAAAATCTTCTTGCCAGTGTTTCAAATTGGCCTGAATAGTGCGCTTCCAGTTAATGTCTTGCATGCGTTTAGGACGTCGTGTATGGGCTGAACGGTTAATACTGCCTCTAATCGCTTGCTGCAATGGTTGTTTTAGTCGGTTTTCAAGCTGCTCTACCAACTGACGTACCACAATACGTGCAGTTTCTTTGGTTTTTTCAGGCATCAAATGATTGAGTGAAATCAAAGTTGAAACCAAATGAATATCAACCTCAACACTCGCCAACAATTCAGGCTCTAACAACATTTGCTGTAAATTCAAACGCTCTAAAGCATCTTTTTGGATGACTTTCACTACCGAGGATGGAAAATACTGACGAATATCACCTAACCATTGCGCAACTCGAGGACTCGAATGCCCAAGACCACCTCGGCGATTAGGCTGCTGCGTCTGATAAAGTTCATTCAAACACTCTTGCATCTTACTATCTTGCATCGACCAATTCGGTAAATGCGAAGTCGAATTTGGGACTTGTCCTAAAATCAAACGCCAACGTCGTTCTTGTTCCGCAAGGTCTGATTGTTCTAAAGTGATTAGTTCTTCATTCATGTTCATCACTTAAACCTCGACAGAAACAGGCTGTAAATATGTGTATATTTCATCTAATACAGTTTGAGCACGTTCGATGTCTAAAGTACCGAGCTCTTGTTTGATTGTGGTCGATTTTAGCGTCACTTTCTGAATTAATTGCTGTGATTCAGCAGGACTAAAACTGGAGGCTGTTCTCGCCAAAATTGGCAATAACTCAATAAATTGCTGCTCTTGTAATTGATTGACCCATTGGCTCACAGTATCCCAAAGGCTTTGCTCATGAATCAATAACAAAGCTTGATGAGTCAGAAAACCTTCAAACCAAGCGGCACTAAAGTCGGCTGTCTGCCCAATCGATAAAGCTCGTGAGAGAAATCCCTGTGTCTGTTCCACATCAATTAACTGCTGTTCTCGTGCTAAACGTACACAACAACCATGCAAATAACCTTGCATATATTCCAGCTGCAATAACTGTTGTAAGGTCTCCTGCCAGAGCTGCGATAATTCATCATGTTGCAATTGTTCTAAAAGTTCATATAAGGCTTGTAGTTGTTGAGCAAACTGCTGCGCCATTTCGGCATTCAGTTGTACACAATAACTTGGCAAACTCAACATCAAACGAATCGCTAAATGTTCTACCACTTGATGCAAATGTTGCATCGAAAACTGGCGCACGCTGCCATAACGAATTGCGGTAATTAGTGGCTTTAAGGTTGCCAAAATAATACTTGGATCTTGATGCTGGGTGGTAAGTTCATTCAGTTTATCCAAAGCCAAATTTAAGCTTTGGTCCAAACCAGACAATAAAATGCTTTCAATCAGTTGAGCAATTTGTCCCACATCTTCACACTGTTTGATCTGATGTTCTACATAACTTTGCGTAGCAAGTTGCACGCTATTGCCCCACAATGACATTTCATTCAGATATAAACTACTTTCAGGCTGCCAAGACAACTGCCAAATTTCTTTAAAATTCCCTTGCTTCGCACCTGTACCTGCTAACTCTGCCCAAGCAACGCCAAGTAATTTAATACAATGCAGAAATTGACTTTTTGCCAAGTCGAATGTTTCACGTAAATCTAGCGTAATATCACGATGTGGTGCTTCAAGTTTTAAGCGAAAATGCTTCACTTGCTGTAAAAAGTCTCTTTGAATTGGCAACTCAATCAATTCAGCAGGTACTTGTCCCAATTGCTCATCTTCAAGCAATTTAGCTAAAATCGGTTGTGGAATATCTAAACCATGATTCAAGACCGAGCGAATTACCTCAAACAAATCTTCCAAATCAGGGATACGGCGTCCACGTAATTGCAATAAAGATTGGATCAGTTGTACCGCATCAATAATTTGGGCACTAGAGGCGTCATGACCTGCTTGGCGTAAGGCTTGGGCAAATTGACTTAACCAATCAATGGTAATTTTTTCGCCATCAACATTTCCGTCTAAAGCTTGTTGGTAATGCTTCCAAAGATGGGTATACCACCCAACCGCTTGTACACCTGCGCCATAACCATTATCTCGGCTCAATCGTCCATGTGTCCATGCAATCCATGCAGCATCAACTTTGATTTTAGGCAAACCTTTCAGTAAAGCGGTATCCGCTTTAGTTTGAGCTTTTAAATCTACCAACACAGGTGCATGCCATGCACCACAAATCACCACAATATTTTGATAGCCTTGCTTTTCTGCCTGCTTAATCACTTTGCGCATATAGGCTTCACGATACTGCTCCAGCAATTGATCTTCACTACTGTAATTTTCAGGTTGCTGGCTTAGCAAATGATCCCGTAAAGCTGCCATCGCATCGCTAATAGCAGTGAACATTTGTCCAGCATGTGGTTGCTGTTCGACTAGATGTTCCCAAAACCGTTCACTATCTTGATAGCCAGCCTGTTCAGCCAATAGTTGAATTGGATCTCGACGAATCGAAAGATAATGTTGTTCCAGATTATATTCTGACTCAATATCATCTTGCTGATTCAGCTCAACCTCTTGTTCATCTGTTAATGCCTGTTCATCCACTGAAGCTTTCTGTAGATGTTGTTCTGCCCATTGTTTTTCTAATGCAAAACGATGTTGCAAAGGTAGATCCATAAACTCTACTGCAACTTGCTGACGCAGCGCATATTGTAAAGCTTGCCACTCAGGTGAAAACTCAGCAAAAGGATAGAAGACCGCCTGTGATCGTACTTCTTTTTGTACAGGAGTATTCAACAACAATGCTACAGGCGGCTTAAAATCGGCATGTTGTAATTGGGCAATGATTGGATTGGCATCAGGTGGTCCTTCAATCAAAATACAATCGGGTTGAATCGAAGCCAAAGCATTACATACACTACGAGCCGAACCAGGCCCATGATGACGAATACCGAGAATATGCAGCATTTTTCTATCCTTTATTTCAATCACATCTTCTCCTTTTCAAGGAGAAGATTGGGATGAAGTCATTTATTATTAGGTTTTATTCTAAATCACGACAAGCACGATAAAGGTCTTGCCAACCCTCACGTTGTTTAATCACGGTTTCCACATATTCTTTCCAAGGCACAAGATCTTGAACAGGATCTTTTAATACAGCACCCTGTAAACCTGCTGCTAATTCATGGTCAGTTAAATTACCTGACCCCAAATGCCCAGCCATTACCCAACCATGACTCATCACAGAAATAGCTTCAGCTGTTGATAAGGTACCCGTAGTGGTTTTTAGCTTTTGCTTACCATCTAAAGTTTGTCCATGACGCAACTCTCTAAAAATCGTCACCAATTTTTGAATTTGAGCATCCAAAGGCTGAATCTCGGGAAGTTGCAAACTTTTACCTAATGACTGAACACGCTTTTGTACGATCTCGACTTCTTCTGAGATTGTGGCAGGCGGCGGTAAAATTACCGTATTAAAACGACGCTTTAACGCAGAGGAGAGTTCATTCACCCCTTTATCACGGTTATTGGCTGTTGCAATCACACTAAAACCTTGTATCGCTTGATACTCAATACCGAGCTCAGGCACAGGCAGATTTTTTTCAGAAAGCAACGTGATTAAAGTATCTTGAACATCTGCAGGAATACGGGTTAATTCTTCTACACGAGCGATCTTACCTTCTTGCATCGCGCGCAACATCGGGCTTTTGACTAATGCATCTTCACTAGGACCTTTAGATAAAAGTTGTGCATAGTTCCAGCTATAACGTAAAGTATCTTCACTAGTGCCAGCCGTACCTTGAATCAGTAATGCACTATTTCCAGAAATAGCAGCTGCTAAATGCTCAGATACCCATGATTTTGCCGTACCCGGCACCCCTAATAATAATAATGCTCGGTCAGTTGCCAAAGTTGCCACTGCAATTTCCATTAAACGGCGATTACCAATATATTTAGGTGAAATCACAGTTCCATCAGCTAAAGTGGTCCCCAATAAATAATCTATAACAGCTTTCGGTGAAAGTTGCCATTGTGGTGGTTTTGCTAAATGGTCATGTGCCTTTAATGCAGCTAATTCATGAGAAAACTGTTGTTCTGCACGTGCACGTAAAACTTGTTGAGACATGTTGATTATCCTAATTTATGATTTATTGATCATTAAGCAATAAGTTTTTGTTTATACTGAATAAAATGAATCATTTGTTTCCATTCAGAAATAGAAAAAAGAGGTTGTAGACAACTGAAGTCGATTGGATAAGCTTCCAAAATCAGCCATTGTGCATGCTCTTTTAATAATGCAAATTTATTTTGATCCTGCTGCAAGTCCAAATTCCCATACGCGTGTTGTATTAACACAGCTGCCATTTCTGAAATTTTCTGATCTTGATGTAAAACTTTTGCTCTTTGAAATACATAGCAAAAATGTTCTAAATCTTGATTTCGATAATAGGACTCAAGTTGTTCTAATAATAATTTGCTTGCTGGCTCCTGATCTAGCAAACCAAAGATTGTCTCACGCTCGATCCTGCTTCGAGTTGATATTGTCACAGCTTCATACCATTTGGTCTGATGTTGATAAAACCATAAAGCTAGATCACGGCGCTGCTCTCGGTAACAGCACAAAATAAATGCGCTCCACAGTGAATCTTTTTGTCGAGAATGTAATGAAAATAAATGATCCCAGGTACCAAATAATTCTAACCAATAGGCAAGTGGTAATTGGATTAAAATTCTTTTGAGATAAAGTACGCCCTGTGAACTTTCACAAAACTCCTGATAAGCCTGTTCGACTTGAGAACTTTGGTAAGCCGTTTTTAAACTTTTACGGCTTTCAACCAAATTTGCTTCTCGATCAAAGAAACCATAATCATTCAATGCATCATCTTGATCTAAGTTAATGTTGAATTTAACTTTTCTGGCTTGAACGTCGTAGCTTAAACATGCACGCAGTAACGCCATAACCTCGTTATAGAGGGTATTATCTTGATAATATAAATAAAAGCTTAATGCTGCATTATTACGTACTGTCGCTGCATTCTGGGGTTCTAGTGTTTTCACATGTTGGTATAAAGCTTCAAATTGGATTACTGGCATGTTATATGTCACTAGACTTTCAGCATGACTTTGCAAATGATTTTTCTGAATAGATTGTGACCAGAATTCCGCAATATACTGGTTAATAAAGTCTGGTAATTGACCGCACAATTGGCTCATCAATAAAGACCAATCACTATTTTTTGATTTCAACAACTGACGGATCAATGGTTCGGCATTTTGTTGTTTCAAATATTTCCACACTCTTTTCGCATCATCTACACGTGTTGTCACATCTCCCTGAAATGCAAACTCAGGTAAGACTGATGCCAATAACACTAGGTTCCGACACAGTGGTAAAACTTTCAACACCAAATAACGTGGAATCACTTGCTGCTGTTGTTGAGCAAGTTTTAAAATTTGATTAACCCAATCCTGATATAAAAATGGCGACTCTTGTGCAACAACCCATTTCAAAATTTGCACGAGCCCATCATCTAACTGCTTTTCATTTTCTATCTGATCAATCTGTGCAATATTTTTCTTAAATGTTTCGGGCATCTCTTGCAGTTGATAACCTGCTTGTTGCATCAGCACCCAATATTGATTCAAGACCAATAAATCTTGGGCTGAATCAATCTCTTTAGGTACATAAACCTGCAATTCCTTAGGAGTTTTGATAACCTGCTTAAATTGCAGCCCTAAAGTCAGCTTGAGTAGTAACTGCTGATTAAACTCACTGTATGATGGAGTTAAAGACATTCAAATTGCCCTCCTTGCCAAATACTAACGAGTTTTAGTTGTAATCCATTCCATTCAACGCCTGCACTAAATGGCTCAGTCCCCACTAAAAACCATAACTCAACAAATTGTTTAATCTCAATTTCACACATTTTTTGATCCTGATCGACCAAATAAATTACTTTGTCATGTTTAACTAAGTGCAATTGCTCAAGCCAAAAAAAGCGTACTAACTGTAAAGGATATTGTTTTAAGCCATTCGCATATTGAGTAAATGCCTGATCAAAATTTTTAAAGCCTTTTGGCGCAACCAGCGTTAGGCTCAAATCATTGAACGACATTAAATTATCTTCTAAACGAAGACGTTGTTGGCTTATCACTGGATAAAACTTAGCATTTAAAGCCAATTGTTTTTGATAAGGTAAGGTCACTCCAAAACTTGAATGAGGAGGTATTTCAAAATCCAGTATCAAGTAATCACGTAGGTTCTGACTATCCCACAACCATTGACGACGATAACGTCCACGAGTATTCACCAACTCCTGTGTTACTTGTCCTAAAGCGTATAGACTAAATTTATGAACTGGTATGTTATCCCATATATCAGCTGGCAAATTAATACCAAATAACTGTTTTACCTCTTCATACAGCTCAGGTTTAAGATGATGACGATTCTGCCATAAATGAATAGCAGTTTGTAATTTAGCCAACCAGAATGAACTTTCTATTTGCCAGTTGGTTTGATACAAAGCACTAGAAAATTCATCTAAATAACTCACCAAACCTGCAACTTGAGCATCTACTAAACGGCTTTGAATATCTCTAAATTTCTCTTGTTGTTGGCGTAATCTTGCTAGTCCTATAGTAATTACATCATTTAGCCATGTTTGTAATGCATCAATCCCAGCATCCATTTTTTTCTCACGCGCCAATTGGCGTTTAAGTCGAGCTTCTTCATCAATAGGTTTATCAATCTTGTTTTCTTTTTTCTCAAGTGTTTTCGTTTTTTTATCACGCCATTTTTGTACACGATCAGGTATGTTTTGTTGGTCTGATTGCACAATAAATTTATCTTGATACTCGGTATACACTAATAATAATGCCAAGGCATGTTTACAAGGTCGTTTAAAACTTGGACAACTACATTCACACTTCAATTCAGGTAAAAAAATTGCACTTTGATAAATTGAACTACCTTGAATTTCTCCCCAAATCCATTGGTCAACTGAACCAGATATATTATTCCATGCTTCAAATTTCGCTAGTTTTTTAGCTGATTTCGCTGAACTTGCATCTGGAATAATTTGTTCCACCTGATCAGACTGAATCGTCAGCAACATAATTAACCCTTTAAAATAATTTTTTAATTTCAATGTTTTGGTTTATAGAATGGGACACACTATAAATGTTTTAAATTTAATTTCACATACTATTGTTACATAGTGCGACATATTATGTCGCTAACTATTCTTGATATAAAAAAACTGCTCAATGTAAACATTAAGCAGTTTCAATAAAAATAAAATTATTTGTCTAAGATGTTGAACAAATCTTTTTGTACATCTTCAATTGTACGCAAGCCATCAAGCTTGTCATAAGTTGGCGCATTTTCACCAGAAGCAGCACGGCCTTGGTAGAAACCAACTAATTGCTCTGTTTCAGTATGATAAGACGCTAGACGCTTACGGATTGTTTCTTCTTGGTCATCTGGACGTTGAACAAGATCTTCACCAGTTTCGTCATCTTTACCTTCCACTTTAGGTGGATTGTATACAGTGTGGTAAACACGACCAGAAGCTGGGTGCTGACGGCGGCCAGAAAGACGTTTTACGATTTCTTCGTCAGGCACGTCAATTTCAATCACGTGATCAATGCTGATGCCTTCTTTTTCCAATGCTTCTGCTTGAGGAATAGTACGTGGGAAACCATCGAAAATGCAGCCATTTGCACAGTCAGGTTGAGCAATACGTTCTTTTACTAAACCAATAATAAGTTCATCTGAAACTAAACCGCCAGATTCCATTACGCTTTTAGCTTTTAGACCAAGTTCAGTACCTTCACGAATCGCAGCACGGAGCATATCACCGGTTGAAATTTGTGGGACATTGTAGCGCTTACAGATCAACTGAGCCTGAGTACCTTTGCCTGCCCCAGGTGGTCCGAGTAAGATAATGCGCATAAAAAACATCCTCATTTAAAACAATGAATGAAGTCTGGCAGAAAAAGTCTCATTAATCTTCAATAGATCCTGCCCGACGTCGAATTATAAGAAAGCTACAAACAAATGTATTGTACCAGCAATAAATCCGGTTACCCCACCTAATACAATAAGAATCCACTCGTCCTCTTGAAATGCAGGACGTAATAAATTCTGAAACTCTTTTGGTGTTAGTTCACGAATACGCTCTTTAAACATTTGAAAAATCTTCTGTGCCCGGCTTGCATTTAGTGCAGGGTCACATACGGGTCCCATCGTAATTTCAATTGAACGATCAATCAAGTCCGTCTTTAATCTTGCGTACTCTCTTGGCCCTAAAGAAAGCTGTAAAGATGTACGAACAAGTGGTGTTTCCATAATTTCGTTAATATGACGTTTAACAATACGGCGCGTCTTATCTTTACGCGGCCCATACATCATTTCAGTCATAATCGATTTTAAGGTGATCAGATCTTCTGTAACTACACTTGAGAACACATCAGAGACTTCTTCTTGACGTTTCATGAAAGCCCCTTGGAAATTATACGTCCCAATTCGAAGAACTGGCACAATCCAAGGGAACTTACGGTCTTTTGTTAATCTAAAAATCTGTGGGTAACGAATATAATTTGGTTCAATTGGATTAAATACCATCCAGATTGCAATCCAGTTGGTTAAAAAACCCCAAATTGAAGCCCAAAACGGAACAGTCCAGTGCCAAGGTACAACGAACCAGACAACCATTTGGAAAATACCAAAGAACATCCCGATTAAAGCACTAATATGCCAAATAAAGTTGATCTCTTTTTGGCCTACTTTTAAAAACATACGTACCATTAAACGGCGATCACCTTCCATCTGGCTCACGACCATTTCACGCATATTCACCAGTGACTCGACGTTCATAGTCAGCTCAGTCACTAATTCTCTTAATACACCGGGTAATTGTTTATGCGCCTGTGCATAAATACGGCGTTTAATTGAATAAGGTAAATTTTCCCAAAGTACGGCATTACGATCGATCATCACCTCATCAATCAAATGCTCAAGTTCAAATCCGACTTGCTCACCAATAATACGTGCCATGTCTTCAGGGTCCATGGCCTCTAAAAACTCACGTAAAGAACCTAATTTAGATAAAGTATTATCGGTGATAATTCCTGAAATACGTCCAGCTTTGCGCGGCACAATTCCTTGCCAACCGACTGGTAAAGGGCCTAAATGAAAACCCCAAAATTTGATTGGGTAAAATACCATTTTTAACGCCATCCAAACATGTGCCCATGTGACAAAGGCAGTAACTGGGATGATACTTAAAACGGCCCAAAAATCAGGTCTGTGTAAAAAGGTCTGCCACAATCCGCTGACGTACTCTAACATGTAAGACTCTCGTATTTATTTGTGCTCTGCTTATGGCGAGTTAACGATAAACTGCTTTGTTTTATAAACCAAAACTTAGAGAATAAGAAAATTGAATTTGTGGTTTAGTCTTCGCAGCAACTGCTCCGTTCTGGTCAGTTAGTTTTTCAGCTGCGCCAATACCGACACTAAAAGTACTAATTCTTTCTGAATTCAACAATACATATGCCAAATCGACACCAGCACCTAAACGAGATTTATACTCTCCATCTACCGGCTTGCTATCAAGGTGTCCAGCATAAAAGCCAATATAGTAGCCATTTTTATCTGTTCCAGTCAGATAGTAAGGATAGCGAAATCCAACCTGTCCACCAGCAGTTTTATCACCATTTAAAAATGCGCCAACCTTGGCATAGGCAATACCATAAGGATTTACCCACTCACCATTAAGATGTAACAATTTTTGAGTAAAACCTGCACCTACATTCCAAGTAGACGCTTTGTGATCTGCTAATTTTGCTTCTGGAAGAAATGAATAATCTTGAGCATTTGCCCAACTGCTTACTGTCAAAACTGCAAGTAAGGGATAAATTTTTCTCATTATTTTCTCCATTTTCCCTAATCGTATAGTGAGAACAACCCTATTCTATTGAATGAAAGACTTTAACAGAATTATTTTGCTTCTTATATACAAGACTCTACAATTTTGTTGTCTACAAAGTCAAAAAAGCCAATTTTCCTCTTCACTGAAACTTTGAAAATTATGCAATATTTTAACTGCGCTTGCGTTAGAATAAGCAGCTATTTTTCTCACCCTATGTCATTAAGTCGATCCGTATGAAACAGCACTTTCCTTTAAAAGATATCCAGCAAGAAAAGCGCATTTATCGAGGTCGTATATTTTTTGCCGTAGGTCTTGTGATTATCTGCTTATTAGTCTTAGCCAGTCGATACGCTTATCTGCAAATTTTTCATTATGATGAGTTCTCGACTGCATCGGATAAAAACCGTATTCGTTTACAACCGCTCCCCCCTGCTCGTGGTTATATTTATGACCGTAATGGGGTTTTACTTGCTGATAATTACCCGGTTTTTACCGCAACATTAAGTAAGGCAGACGTTGAAGATCCTGATGCAGTTATTGAACAATTGCAACCAATTCTAGAGCTTACTCAAGAAGATGTAGATCGTTTTAAAAGTCGTATTAAAACGGCGCGTAAAACTGAACGCGTTGCAATTAAGCTAAACTTGACCGAGACAAATATTGCCAAGTTTAGTGAAGTTAAATACAAATTCCCTGGGGTCAGAATTGAAACCCAAATGACGCGCTATTATCCGCATGGTGAATTGTTTGCTCATGTGATTGGATATGTTGGCCGTATTAACGATAAAGAATTAAAAAGTATTGATAAAGACTTATACGCTGGAACAAACCTGATTGGTAAAATTGGCGTAGAGAAAAGCTATGAAGATTTACTTCATGGAACACCTGGTTATGAATCAGTAGAAGCCGATGCTCATAGTAATGTATTACGTCATTTAGGACGTAAAGATCCAACTCGTGGTAATGACCTCTATTTATCATTAGATTATGGTTTACAAGTCGTAGCATCACAGCAACTTGCTGGTCGTCGTGGTGCAATTGTTGCGATAGACCCACGTACTGGTGAAATTCTTGCGTTGGTTTCAAGCCCAAGCTTTAACCCAAACCTATTTGTGACGGGTATTAATCATAAAGATTATAGCTCTCTACGTGACAACATCGACCAACCTCTTTATAACCGCGCTGTTCAAGGCGCATACCCTCCTGGTTCGACTATTAAACCAATGGAAGCAATGGGCGGTTTACATTATGGTATTGTCGACTGGTCTACTGCTATTTCTGACCCAGGTTATTTCCATTTACCTGGTGACTCTCACAAATTCCGTGACTGGAAAAAAACTGGTCATGGCATCGTGAACATGCACAAAGCCATTATCATGTCTTGCGATACCTATTTTTATATTTTGGCAAATCAAATGGGCATCGACCAGATGAACCAATGGATGCGCCAATTTGGCTTTGGTCAAAAAACAGGTGTCGACTTACCAAGTGAAAGTGAAGGTTTATACCCAAGTCCTGAATGGAAAATGCGTACACGTAAAACCAAATGGATGAAAGGTGAAACAATTTCAGTCAGTATTGGTCAAGGTGCATTTACTGCAACTCCATTACAACTCGCAATGGCAACTGCTATTACAGCGAATCACGGCTCACATGTAGTTCCACATGTTCTACGTGCATCACATGGTGCAAAACCTTTTACAGTCCATAATGCACCTGATGGAAAAATTAATTTTAACGGTACAGACGAAGACTGGATAAAAATGCGAGAAGCCATGATTGATGTAATTCAATCAGGTACTGGACGTGGTATCCGTACATCGCTTTATCAAATTGCCGGAAAAACAGGTACAGCACAGGTTAAAAGTATTGCACAGGGTAAACGTTATAACGAAGCTGCGCTTAGTGAACGCCAACTTGACCATGGTTTATTCGTTGGATTTGCACCTGCTGACAAACCTGAAATTGCTATTGCGGTCATTTGGGAAAATGGTCGTCATGGTGGTTCCGCAGCTCAACTTGCTAAGCCGATATTTGATTACTGGTTATTAACCCGCAATAAAAATCCAATTCGTCCAGCCAACCATCAAGTTAATGGTGGACTTATGACAGCAGGAATTAAACCGGGTGAGCTTCCAAGTGGCGGCGAAACTGCTAGCTCTACGCCAGCACCTGCTACAACTACCGCAGCAGCATCTGCTCCACAAGCTACTTCTGCTCGCCCTGCTACAAATGAGATCGATGAATAATGAAAAATCAATTACGCATTATTGGGGGTGAATGGAAAAGACGAGTTTTACCATTCGCAAGTATTGAAGGTTTAAGACCCACCCCAGATCGTGTTCGTGAAACGTTATTTAATTGGCTCATGTGGGACATTCAAAATGCTCAAGTTCTCGATATCTGTACAGGTTCTGGTGCATTAGGCTTTGAAGCACTTTCACGCGGTGCCGCATCTGTTTATATGATTGAACCTGATAAGACTCAAGCACGATTTTTAAAAGAGAATATCCAGCTTTTAAAAGCGCAGAATTGTCATTTATTCAATGCAACTGCTCAGCAAGCATTACCGCGCTTAAAAGAACAATTTGATGTAGTTTTTTTAGATCCGCCTTATAGTCTCGATCTATGGCAAGAGCTCGCTCAATTGGCAGATTCACATATCAAAAATAATGGATACATTTATGTTGAAGCTGACCGAGATTTATCTCAGCTTCATCTTCCTGCATCATGGCAACAAGTGAAAACCACTAAAGCAGGTACTGTCCACGCAGGGCTTTACCAGAAAATTTAAAAATGTAGGATTTTATAAAGAATTAATTTATCTGATCTATTTATTTGAATTAGATTATTTTAATTTTTTATTTCAGAATAAATAGATCGTAAAAAATCGAATGAGTTGACCTCGATCATAAGGAAAACTCGAAATATATTCATAACCAATTTTCAATCTTGGATTCACACTATAATTAACTCCATATCCAACTGAAATAGATAAATCTTGAATATTAATATGATTCGTTAAACCATTGCTGTTTTTGTTCTGAAGTTGCCCAGTATCATAGGCCGTATAATTATAAATTACCCAACGCTCATTTGAATAAAACTCGTTTTTGAGCACATTATAGTTATTAACTTCATCGTCATGCTCAATGGCTAAACGCCTTTGTTCCAAGTTTAAATCTGATTGATCTAATAACTGCTCTGTATCTAGTAAAGTAGAATCACTTTCTGGTTGAAAAAAATCATAGGCCTGAACATATCCACTGTAAAAGATAATCAGCGCTGTAAAAACAGGATAAATATTTTTATGCACACACATTTTATTTTGCAAATACAAAAAGGTAGCTTAAAGCTACCTTTTTTTGCAAGGGTTTAATTAACTTAAACCAATAACTGCAACAATTGCTGCGCAAGTACCCATAATTTTTTTGCCATAAGGTACATATCGCGTAAACAATGCACCTAGTGCTAAGCCACAGCAATAGATAATTGCCATACCAGTAACCATACCAGCTACTAATGCAGCAATATGTCCCGCATGTGCGAGTTCAACACCATGCGCTATACCATGAAAGCTTGCGAGTAATGCAGCAGCAATAGGTAAAATCCGATTTGATTTTGTCCATAGTGCAATCGCTGTAACAATCAAAGAAGCAATAATGCCGTATTCAGCAATACTGGCTGGCACTAAACCTTGAGCACCTACTAAAAAACCTACAATCAAAGTAATACTTAGTGTAATGACACCAGCAATTTTCCACTGCTTAACTGCTGACCATAACAAAATACCAAAACCCAAAGCCATGACTAAATGATCAAGCCCAGTAAAAGGATGAATAAAACCTGCCATAAACCCTGAATGTGCATGATCGTGTCCCGGATGTGCCATGGCTAATGCCGGTAACATGCTAAGGAGCCCAATGCCCCATTTCTTAATGAAGTTCATAGTTACTCCTTAAACCTTAAACAGCCCTTGTTTCTCAATAAATTGAATAATTTGTTCAAGACCATCTTGTGTTTTCATGTTTGAAAATAAAAATGGCTTTTCACCGCGCATGCGTTTCGCATCTTGGTCCATGACATCAAGGTTTGCACCGACCATTGGTGCAAGGTCAGTTTTATTAATAATCAGTAAATCTGACTTGGTAATACCCGGCCCGCCTTTACGAGGGATTTTTTCTCCACCTGCCACATCAATAACATACAAAGTTAAATCAGAGAGCTCTGGGCTAAATGTCGCGGCTAAATTATCACCACCACTTTCAATAATAATAAGCTCTAAGCCATCAAATTTTTCGCATAGATCATCAATCGCAGCCAAGTTAATTGAGGCATCTTCACGAATTGCTGTGTGTGGGCAACCACCTGTTTCCACACCCACAATACGATCTGGCGACATCGCTTCATTACGGGTTAAAAAGTTTGAGTCTTCTTTGGTATAAATATCGTTTGTCACTACAGCCATATTGTATTTATCACGCAAGGCACGGCATAAGTTAAGCGTAAGTGCTGTTTTACCCGAACCTACTGGTCCACCAATTCCAACTCTTAACGGACTACGTTCTGTCATGATTTTTATCCTTTTTTCCTAAACTTAAGATCTGAATAACCGTGAATATTGTGTTTCGTGTTTCATGCTCAGCATGGCATAACGAGGTAAAGCGCTGCTTAATTGTTCATCATTAAGTTTCAAAGCTTTCTGTACTGCCTCTGGTACTAAACCATGCAAGTGCCATAAAATTCTTTGCCCAGCCATTTGTCCCAATGGAACCGTTTTTACTGCTGCCAAAACCTGATTTTCTAAAACAGTAAAAGTATAAGCGGTAAGCACATCCTCTTCTTTAAGCTCTAAACGCCCACAAAGCTGCGCATAGACAGGCACAAAACCAAACTGCTTTTTAACCTCAACCGTTTTTTTTAAAACATCTTTAATCCATGCATTTAAAGAAAATGCCAACTGCTGCGATTCAGCCAAAAGTTCTTTACTTTCTCGACTCGCCTTATATAAATTTGCCCAAGTCAGTAACTCATCTGGTTCATCATAATGTTGCATAAGACGTTTGAGTACCGGTAGCTCAAACCGTACTAAAAGCATTTCAAGAACTTCTTCAAAGTAAGCAATTGCTGAGCTTTCATCGTGTATTAAGCCAATATCGATGGCTGTTTCCACACCTTGTGAATAACAATACGCTCCAACTGGCAGTGCCGTTGAAGACAGTGTCAGCAATTGCAGTAATTGCGCAGCATTATGAATGGACATGGTGTAAAGCTTTGATTGGGCTTAAGCGATGGTCATGACTATGTTGAGCATAGGCACCGCTTTCAGGTTCAAAAGGATGATCTGTTTCAGTCACTGTAAGCCCCAATCCTTCTACCATTTCTGCAAGTACATGATCAGGTTCAAAATACAAAGCTGTAGGTGTGAGCATTAATGGTACATGTCTATTACCTAAGTGATAGGCAGCTTTAAGTAAATCAAAATCGGTTTCAGCACTAACTTGCATTAAACGTTCAGGTTTTGCGTCAACACGTAATACATCACCCTCTTGGGTTGCAATATACGAACCACTACGCAAAATTCCAGTACGTGGCAAATCAGCTCCAATATCTACGCCACTTGCCAAGGCCGCTCGGAAACGTGATTTTTGACGGGTATCAAAAGTTAGTTCAACCGTTTCAAATGTCTGATCAGGAGAAATATCTTCAAGACGTTGGGTATAGATTTTCATTTAATTTTTCTCTCCTTTATTCAGTTCATATATATAAATTCATAAAACAAAATCATCTCAATAAAACTTATCAAAACAAGAAATAACGCTGAGCCATTGGTAATACGTCAGCAGGTTCACAAGTTAATAGTTCACCATCAGCTCGTACTTCATAAGTTTCTGGATGCACATGCATAACTGGACAATATGTATTATGTTTCATATCCGCTTTAGTAATTTCACGCGTATTTTTACAGGGACTAATTAGCTTTTTAAGATCTAACTTTTCAGCAACTTTTTCATCAATGGCTGCTTGAGATAAAAAGGTAATACAAGTGTTATGCACACCACGCGGATAGGCACCAAACATTGGACGATAATGAACTGGTTGAGGTGTCGGAATGGAGGCATTAATGTCACCCATCGGCGCCGCCGCGATCATACCGCCTTTAATAATCATGGAAGGTTTTACACCAAAAAAAGCCGGCTTCCATAACACCAGATCAGCAAGTTTTCCGACCTCAATCGAACCAATTTCATGACTTAAACCATGGGTAATGGCTGGGTTAATTGTATATTTAGCAATATAACGTTTAACGCGATTGTTATCATGAAACTCGTTGTCACCCTCTAGAGGGCCACGTTGAATTTTCATTTTGTGTGCAGTTTGCCAAGTTCGTAAAATCACCTCACCCACGCGCCCCATCGCCTGAGAATCAGAAGACATCATGGCAATTGCACCTAGGTCTTGCAGAATATCTTCGGCAGCAATGGTTTCACGGCGAATACGACTTTCTGCAAAAGCAATATCTTCAGCAATTGCAGGGTCTAAATGGTGACATACCATGAGCATATCTAAATGCTCATCAATAGTATTAATGGTATAAGGTCGCGTTGGATTCGTTGAAGATGGCAACACGTTACTTTGTCCAATTGCTTTTAAAATATCTGGAGCATGTCCACCACCCGCACCTTCTGTATGGTACGTATGAATGGTACGGTCTTTAAATGCGGCCAGTGTTTCTTCTAAAAAGCCACCCTCATTTAATGTATCCGTATGAATAGCGACCTGAACATCAAACTCATCTGCCACACTCAAACAGTTATCAATCGCTGCTGGTGTTGAGCCCCAGTCTTCATGTAGTTTTAGCCCAATTACCCCAGCCTTAATTTGCTCACGAATTGGGTCTGGCAAACTCAGGTTACCTTTACCTAACAGACCAATATTCATAGGCAAATCATCAATCGCCTGCAACATGGTGGCAATATGCCAAGGCCCTGGAGTCACTGTGGTTGCCGAAGTTCCTGCTGCTGGTCCTGTACCGCCGCCCACCATTGTTGTTGTACCAGACATCAGCGCTGTTTCAACTTGTTGAGGACAAATCCAGTGAATGTGGGTATCAATACCACCTGCTGTTAAAATTTGCCCTTCACCCGCAATCACTTCTGTTGCTGCACCTAGAGGAATGGTAATTTCAGGTTGAATATCGGGGTTGCCGGCTTTCCCTATTTTCCAGATTCGGCCATTTTTTAAGCCAACATCAGCTTTTACAATTCCCCACCAATCTACAATTAAAGCATTGGTAATGACCGTGTCAGCAACTTCATCAGCTAAAAGTTGAGATTGTCCCATGCCATCACGAATGACTTTACCACCACCGAACTTAACTTCTTCACCATAAGTCGTTAAATCTTGCTCAACTTCAATAAAGAGCTCTGTATCAGCTAGACGAATACGATCTCCGACCGTTGGACCAAACATCTCAGCATATGCACGACGTGACATTTTCATAATTTTTTACTCATATCTTTCATTATGGTTGTTATGTTTAATCCAACTTCCCCATGACTCGGCCTGCAAAACCATATACTTCTCGCTTACCAGCTAAAGCGACAAGTTCCACTTCTCGGCTTTGGCCCGGTTCAAAACGGATTGCTGTACCCGCTGCAATATTTAAGCGAAAACCCTTTGCAGCTTCACGGTCGAACTGTAGTGCATCATTGGCTTCATAAAAATGAAAATGCGAACCTACCTGAATAGGTCGATCACCAACATTAGCCACCATAACTTTTAAAGTTTCACGCCCAACATTTAGCTCAATGTCAGTCTCTGGAGTAATGATTTCGCCGGGGATCATAACTGCTCCTTTTATACGATTGGCTGATGAACAGTGACTAATTTCGAACCATCTGGAAAAGTTGCTTCGACCTGAACCTCAGCAATCATTTCCGCTACACCATCCATAACATCTTCACGCTTTAACAAAGTCGTTCCAAAGTGCATGAGTTCACTCACTGTCATTCCATCTCGTGCACCTTCGAGTAAGGCTGCTGAAATAAAGGCAACTGCTTCCGGATAATTCAGCTTTAAACCTCGTGCTTTACGACGCTCAGCCACTAAGCCTGCGGTAAAAATGAGTAACTTATCTTTCTCTGTTGGATTGAGTTCCATATCTCTTTCCTAATAGCATCTAGTTTTCTTTAAGCAAAATGCGTGCTCAAAAGCAGCATACTTGTTCTAATCGTTTTTAAAATACGCAATTTAACGTAAGTTAGGTTTTCCAAATTCTTGGAAATTCTTCATCTAAATCAAACCAATAACGTCTTAATCTTGCGCGTATGGCAGCAAATGCATCATGACAATGCCGTACATCATTCCCTAAAAAACGTGCACAGAGCACATCTTCCAATAAAGTCAAAGTAACCGGGGCATCCATACGCATGATTAACTCACGGACAAGTTCAACATGTTGTTCTAAATAAAATGGAGAGCGAAATTTTTCAGGCGGTACAGCCCAAAAACTTGCCATTACAGCCTGATTATTCATTCCTAAACATGAGCTTAACCAGCGATCTCCTCCCTCAAAATATAATGTATCGGCAACTAATAATTTATTTTCACGCCATAACTTAAACTGGTTGTGATAACTGCCCTGAACAAAATTTTCAGCTCGAGCTTGCCGTCCCAATACCAGCATATCCCAACCAATGAAACTTGCTGTTTGTTCAAGGTGAATATGTGTTTCTGAGTGCGCTACAGCACCATCAAACAACATCGTTTCTTGAGGCATCCACTCTAGAATAGAGTCGTTTTTTACAGTCAAATAAATATGTTGAAAAGCCTGTTTACCATTCGTTCTATACCATTTTCCAGCCCCAGGCGTGGTAATAACGGCATGCGCCTGTTCAGCTGTTTCAATTTGAAAAGTAAGATGATCGCCTCCTGCAATGCCGGCTGGTGGATGAACAATAATAGCGTGGCAAACTCCAGTTTTTTCAGGCCAGAGCATTTTTTGCACCCGAACAGGGCCATAATGTTTTCTGTGATTCATTATGGTGCGACTTTCTTTAAAACAAAAACCAAGTTCTAATTGCGCATACCAAAATGGTGCTAAAGAAGTATGAGAAAATTGTTGAATCCGATTCATTTTGGCTCATTTTTATTAATGGCTTTATTTAATAAGCAAAATATGCACCATATACAAAAAGAGGTCATTACAAACTTGGAAACAATTTTCTTATTTTAATGAGTTAAAAAATCATCAATGTCTAACATAAAACCACAGTAAAGTATGGAATTATTTATACAATAGCGCCCATCCTCGCTCTTATAAATTTTTTTCCATGAAAATCTTTTTCGTGTTAGTACCTTTTGTATTTTTAACTGGGTGTATTTTTGGCCAATCTAGTGAGGTCAAACGCGCAGAAAAACTTCTAAATAATTTCCAATGTAAAAACGTAGAAACTAGGGAGATTTCAAATAGCTCAATTAATTCTTATTACCAACAAACTTTAGCAGTAAGTAAAGAAAAAGCGACCTCTTATGTAGAAAGCTATAAAGATGGTGAGGAATTATTTGCAATGCCTTTAGACGAAGTAGTAAAAAAACAATATGAACTCTATAAATCAGCGTGTGATTCTCTAGGTGGAGTTTCTGCTCATCCATAATTTTTTAGATGTATCCATTAACTCAGTTAGTGGATACTTTTTTTACTCGTTATATATTTCAATAAAAATCGTTTAAATGAACAAAAAAATATACACTTTACCTTTTGTTAAATTTTGACTACATACAAACGCTTTTATTTTTTATGATCTTTTTCTAGGCTTTAAAGACTTTTTATTTTTATTTTTGAGGTTTTCTTCATCATGAAAAAATCATTATTAGCAATTGCACTTATGAGTACTCTTCTTGTCGCATGTAACAAACATGAAAATAAAACAGAGACAACTTCTGATGCTTCTACCCCTGTACAAACTAGTGAAGCAAGTAATGCTGTTGCTGTAGATACTGAGCACACAGCAGAAAATTCTTTAGATTGGAATGGTAAATATACAGGTACCCTTCCATGTGCAGACTGTGAAGGCATCAAAACAGAACTAAAATTAAAAGATGATAAAACTTATGAATTGACTGAAACTTACTTAGGCAAAGGTGATACAAAACCATTTGAAACTCATGGTAAGTTTGCTTTCGATAAAGACAACACTTCTATCATTACCTTAGATAATAAAGCTGAAAATCGTAAATTTTTTATTGGCGAAAATACTGCAACTGCTTTAGATATGGAAGGTAAAAAAATTGAAGGTTCTTTGGCAGAGCACTATGTGTTGAAAAAAGAAGATTAATAAATTTTTAATATAAAAAACCCGCTCATTTGAGCGGGTTTTTTATGGAATCAATTCTTAGTGAGCTGCGAATTGGTTCATTGTGTTTTTAGCATCGTCATGTGCTTTAAGAGCGTTATCACCAGAGAAGATTTCTTTGTGATCATCACCGATGTCAGAACCCGCCATTGCTTGGTGTTTCACACAAGCGATACCACCACGGATTTCTTTACGTTGTACGCCAGCAACATAAGCCAACATACCTTCAGAACCGAAGTAACCTTGTGCAAGCTCATGAGTAGAAAGAGCAGCAGTGTGGTAAGTCGGAAGTGTGATCAAGTGATGGAACACACCTGCTTCACGAGAAGCATCTGCTTGGAATGTACGGATCTTGTCATCAGCATCAGCAGCTAATTCAGTATTGTCATATTCAGCGCTCATTAATTTAGCGCGGTCATATGCAGAAACATCTTTACCTTCAGCAACCCAACGGTCGTAAGCTTGTTGACGGAAGTTTAAAGTCCAGTTAAATGATGGGCTGTTGTTATAAACAAGCTTAGCATTTGGAACAACTTCTTTAACACGGTTAACCATGTGTGCGATTTCTTCTACGTTTGGAGTCGCAGTTTCGATCCAAAGAAGGTCAGCACCATTTTGAAGGCTAGATACACAGTCAAGTACAACACGGTCAATTTGAGTGTCAGCACGGAACTGATATAAACCTGAAGGTAAACGTTTAGGACGGTGTAACTTACCATCACGCTTGATTAAGATTTCATCTTCTTGCGCATCAGCAATGTCAATTTCTTGAGTATCTAAGTAGCTGATGTATTGAGAAGCGATGTCACCTGGCTCTTTAACCACTGGGATTTTTTGAGTCAAGTCAGCGCCTTCAGAGTCAGTACGCGCAACAATGATACCTTCTTCAAGACCCATTTCTAAGAATGCATAACGTAATGCATGGATCTTAGCAATAAAGTCTTCGTGTGGAACAGTTACTTTACCAGCTTGGTGACCACATTGTTTAGCATCAGATACTTGGTTTTCGATTTGAAGCGCACAAGCACCAGCTTCGATCATTTTCTTAGCAAGTAAGTAAGTTGCTTCTTCGTTACCGAAACCAGCATCGATGTCAGCAATAATTGGCACAACGTGAGTTTCAAAGTTGTCGATTTGAGCTGTGATTTCAGCTGCTTTAGCAGTATCACCAGCTTCTTGTGCTTTTTTAAGGGCACGGAATAAATCGTTTAATTCTTTTGCGTCAGCTTGACGTAAGAAAGTGTAGATTTCTTCGATCAAAGCAGGAACAGAAGTTTTTTCGTGCATAGATTGGTCAGGAAGTGGACCGAACTCTGAACGAAGAGCAGCAACCATCCAACCAGAAAGGTAGATATAACGTTTGCTTGTAGTACCGAAGTATTTTTTGTTCGCAATCATTTTTTGTTGTGCGATGAAACCATGCCAGCAACCTAATGATTGAGTGTATTTGCTTGAGTCAGCATCGTATTCAGCCATATCACGACGCATAATCGCAGCTGTATACTTAGCAATATCTAAACCAGTTTTGAAACGGTTTTGAAGTTGCATACGAGCAGCATCTTCTGGGCTAATGTCTGCCCAAGTGTTGCCAAATTTTGCTTTTAATTGACGTACTGCATCAATCGCTGTTTGATATGTAGTCATGATATTGTCCTGTATTCATTTTAGGATTTCATCGATTGAAGCCTAGAGTCACGTTACTTAAATTTCTTATGACACCAGCTGCTTCCTCATGAACACAGCTTAGACTTAGCCAATCAATTAATCCAATATCCTTCGTTAATCTTCAGTATTTATTTAAAAAATATACCAATAAATCGATATTATAAGTAAAACTAAAAAACATAACACTTTGTTTATAAAAACAAAATAATCCTAAAGGAGTATAGTATTTTGATCAAAAAACTCTCCAAGTTTTATTTTTATACAATTTTTGAGATTTTTCCATTCATTTTTAGTGTCAAAAGTCAATTGTAAATTAGGCGACTTTTGCCAATGTAAAAAGTCAATTTTAATGATAGAACATGGTTAAATATAAAAGAAAAATTTTACGTCTATAAAGATAAAGTCAAAAACAGATCAAAGATAATAAAATCGAGCATTTGAGGTCCTTTTCAAGCATACTTAATTTCAACAAAAAATGTCGTTTTTCTCATCATTTTTTCACACAATGTTCTTTAAATATGGCATAATTTGAAACAATTTTAGGGTTTTATTTTCGGTATTTTTTTTATGAATCTGGAACGGGTAGATCTTAATCTATTAATATATCTTGATGTTCTTCTTCGTGAAAAAAATGTTACACGCGCAGCAGAACAGCTTGGCGTTACTCAACCAGCCATGAGTAATATTTTACGTCGCTTGCGTAATTTATTTAACGACCCTCTTCTAATCCGCTCATCGGAAGGAATGACACCGACAGAACGCGCACTCGAATTACAACCACGTATTCGCGATGCCCTTTCTGATCTTTCCATGATTTTGGAACCGCGTACCGAATTCCGCCCTTATACCAGCAATCGCGTTTTTCGCATTATGACTTCTGATTATGCAGAAGCAACTCTGGTTCCTCGTCTTGTAAAAGCTTTACGTTCTGAAGCTCCAAATGTAGTGCTCGACTTTCTTACCCCAAGTGATGTGTCATATAGAGACATGGAACAAGGTAAAGTTGATCTGGCAATTAATAGATTTAATGAAATACCGCAAAGTTTCCACCAAGTGTTAGTTTGGCGTGATAGTTTCAGCTGTATTTTGAATGACAAACACCCAGCTGTTACTCATTTAAATCTTAAAAGTTACCTAGATGCACAGCATATTTGGGTATCTAAAACAGGTATGGGTGTTGGTTTTGGCGTAAACCCAGATAAACAAGGTGGTTTAGGCTGGATTGATCAAGCATTAGAACGTATTGGTCAACGCCGTAAAATTTCAGTATTTACTCGCCACTACCAAATGCCAGCCTTGCTTGCTCAAAATGTTGACCTCATTGCAACGCTTCCAACTCGAATGGCGCGCCTACAAACTCAAAATCCAAAACTGGTTATAAAGGATCCTCCTTTTTATATTCCAGAATTTGAACTTAAAATGGCTTGGTGCCCACTATTACACCACCACCCTGCTCATCGCTGGTTACGCCAACTTATTCTATTCGTTGCTCGCCAAATGATCGAAGAAGAAAATCGTGAATTTCTTACCAACAATTCACAATTTTCTCACTATTAAATAAATTTTAATTTAATTGTCTCTTTCAAACATTATCTTTAAGCGCTGAGCAATCAATCTGATTACCTCAGCGCTTTTTTGTGTTAAAACATAGTCATAATAATGATGAACCTCGGGTGATTTGTGAGTCTCTTTCAAAATATCATTATCATCGTACTGCTCATCATCGCAGCAGGCTTTTTATCTTTAACTGAAATTGCACTGGCTGGCGCCAGAAAAGTAAAGTTAAAAATTTTAGCTGAAGCTGGTGAGGAACGTGCTCAACAGGTACTTGATTTACAAGAACAATCTGCAGACTTTTTTGCAGCATCCCAAATTGGACTAAATGCTGTTGCAATTTTAGGCGGTATTTTAGGCGAAGCTGCTTTCCGTCCTTTTTTTGTGACTTTAGTTGACCGCTTCTATGTAGGTCCCTGGTCGCAAACAATTGGTTTTGCTCTATCTTTTACTTTAGTAACATCGCTATTTATTTTATTTGCCGATCTTATGCCAAAACGCTTGGCTATGATTGCCCCAGAAAAAATTGCAATTAGTGTTATCAATCCAATTCAGGTTTTTATTAAAGTTTGCAAACCTTTAGCTTGGGGAATTAATGCCATCGCGAACCTGTTATTCCGCTTATTTAAAGTAAATACAACTCGCGAAGACAATATTACTTTTGATGATATCTCAGCTGTTATGGATGCAGGTGCCCAAGCAGGTGTACTTCAAAAACAAGAACATCATTTTATTGAAAATGTTTTTGAACTAGAGGAACGTAACGTACCATCGAGTATGACAACGCGTGAAAATGTTGTTTATTTCACTTTAAACGAACATGAAGACAGTATTCGACAAAAATTAGCAGAATATCCTTATTCTAAATTTTTAGTGTGTAATGAAAATATTGATCAGGTTATTGGGTATGTAGATGCCAAAGATTTTCTTGTCCGCATTTTAAATAATCAATCACCCACTCAATTAAATGAATCTACTATTCGTAATGTTCTGATTATTCCTGACACATTAACCCTTTCTGAATTACTTGATCGCTTCCGATCAACAAAAGAAAAGTTCGCTGTTGTAATTAATGAATATGCGCTTGTAGTTGGTGTTATCACCTTAAGCGATATCATGATTACCGTAATGGGTGACTGGGTTACCCCAATTGAAGAAGAACAGCAAATCATTAAACGTGACAATAACTCTTGGTTAATTGATGGCAGTACACCAATTGATGACCTAAGACATGCTCTTGAAATTGACGAAATGCCCGATGAAGAGAATTATGAAACGCTAGCAGGTTTTATGATGTATCGTTTACGCAAAATTCCTCGTCCAGCCGATTTTGTCGAATTTGGTGGTTATAAATTTGAAGTTGTCGATGTGGATCATTTTAAAATCGATCAACTATTAGTTACTCGCGTATTAGAAAAATCTGAATTACATTCACCGCCTGACGAAAATTGATTTATTTTGGTGCAAAATATCCTGCCAAAAGCAGGATATTTTTTTAATATGAATAAGTAATTATTAAATTCACGGTTTCATTTAATATTCTTCATTATTAAAAGTTTAATTAATTATGCTAATCATATTTATAAATATAAAGATTAACCTCTTAATTAAAATAAAAAAATTAATTTCAATTGAAATGAAAATTTGCGAATAAAGCATTTACAACCCCATCAGCCTTAGGTAACGTAGACATTACAAGCCTTGTAAATGGATCTTCTTCTCATCTCAACGCTCAAAGCAAGTATAATTCTTCAAAATATATGATAATTTTAAATATGATAAAACCTTTATATAAATATAAAATCTACTATATATAATAAATAAACTAAGCCATTAATATATATGTTCAGTATTTCCTGAGAATATACCTTTTTAATTGAATATATATTAACCAAATAAACTAAATATATTATTTGTTTTTTTAATAAAAATTCATAAGAATAATAAAAGTCAAAGTTTGGAATAAACTTGTTCAGTAAAACTAAAGGCAAAGGATTGATTGTATGCTGACATTACTTGGTGTTGGCATGATTTTGTGCTTCATGTACTTAATCATGTCCAAACGTTTAAGCCCTATTATTGCTTTAATTCTTATCCCATTTATTTTTTCTCTTATTGCTTGGGGCCTAGGTCACTACTTTGAAAGCTTAAGTCATATTGAGCTTAAAGGTCTCAGCGAGATGATGCTAGAAGGCATCAAAAAACTTGCACCTACTGGTGTAATGCTATTATTTGCAATTTTATATTTTGCCTTAATGATCGATGCAGGTCTTTTCGATCCCCCGGTTAAATGGATTTTGAAAAAGGTTAAAGGCGATCCTCTAAAAATTACATTAGGGACCGTTTTTTTAACGACGTTAGTTTCTCTTGATGGTGACGGCTCAACGACATATATGATTTGTGTCGCAGCTATGCTTCCTCTCTATCAGCGACTTGGTATGAATACACTGATCATGACAGCACTTATGTTGTTATGTAGCGGTGTAATGAACCTTACGCCATGGGGTGGACCTACTGCCCGCGCAGCGAGTGCACTTCAAGTCGACCCAAGCCATATTTTTGTACCAATGATTCTTCCAATGATTATTAGTATTGGCTGGTTATTCTTCTTGGCATATTTATATGGTCGCTATGAGCAAAAACGTTTAGGCGTGATTGAGCTTGAAAGCCATCATGGTGACAATATTACTGTTTCAAAAGATCCAGAAGCGACTCGTCCACATTTACGTAAAGTAAATATGGTACTCACCATTATTCTTATGATTGCGTTGATCAAAGGTATTTTACCAATGTCAGTGTTATTCATGCTTGCGTTCTGTATTGCGATGCTTATCAACTATCCAGATGTTGATATGCAGAAGAAACGTATCGCTATGCATGCTGATAGTATCTTGGCTGTGGTAGGTTTAATTTTTGCGGCTGGTATTTTTACAGGTATTTTATCTGGCACAGGCATGGTTGAAGCGATGTCTAAAGAGTTTGTCGCAATGATTCCTGCAAGTATGGGTCCATATCTGGCACCAATTACAGCGTTGGTAAGCATGCCTTTGACGTTCTTTATGTCAAATGATGCATTCTTCTATGGTGTATTGCCTATTCTTGCCGAAGCTGCTTCACATTATGGCATTAGTCCAGAAGCGATTGCTCGTGCTTCAATTGTAGGTCAACCTGTACACTTATTATCACCTCTTGTTCCATCAACTTACTTATTATGTGGTCTTGCTAAAGTCGATTTTGCAGATCATCAAAAGTTTACTTTTAAATGGGCATTTATTACTTGTATGGTTTTAATGGGTACAGCTTTAGTGATTGGTGTTTTCCCACTTTTTAGTGCAATCTAAGCATATTCTGCTATAAAAAAATAAAAGCCCCAATTGGGGCTTTTTTTATTTATTCACATACTCAATCATGGCATCTAAGAACGCATGAAAGTGCAAGGTAATATCTTCTTCTAAAATTTTATAGGCATTATCAAATTGCACCATTGGCCAACCTTCTTTCCAAAATGGGAAGATATCATGTAAGTCATGGGTAACTATGCCATCTTCACGAACAATTGCTTGTGAAATTTGTGCCAAAACTTGCGCTGTTTCTGCCCCATCAATAGCTAAATAATCAATACCACGCGCTTTTAAAATACGAATTCGATCTTTTTTATAGCGAATTTTTTTAGCTTGAGCTGCATTTAAACCTAGTGCAAGAGTAACTGCTTCTACAAATTTCTCTTCAAAATTTGTATTTAGTGCTACCAAAGCCTGTTTATGCGCTTCCTGACGTCCTGCTTTCCCCCCGCTACGGATGATCTCATGTGCTTCCGTATCTAGCTTATCTTTTTTCATCGACTGTAAAATGTCTAAAATTTCGATATCGCTTAAAGATTCAGGAGATTGCTCAAACATAGGAGTCCTTATACATACAACTAAAGACACATTCTCTCATAAAAGCAATATTAAAGCAGAACAAAATTTTAAATGGTCGATTATCTTGACTATTTTTATAGTCCTAACTTCTCATACCGCCTCATAAAAACAGATAATTCTTTGGTTATGAATTTTACTATTTGCCAAATTAATTTTACCCTGATAATATTATTTTACCCTGATAAAAATATGCGGCTAAAATGAATACTAAAATCACCTATACTGCTTTCACTGGAAGCACGTTTATTGCGAGTGACTCCCTTGTTGAACTTGCAAAAAAACTCAAAGAACTTCCGAAAACAACAGAAAATATTCTGATTTTTAATGATCAAACAGGTCAACAAATTGATCTTGATCTTTCTGGTTCAGAACAAGATTTTCAACAACGTTATGCTGAACCTGAAGAAATTAAAAAAGTTGGTCGACCTAAACTTGGCGTAATTTCGCGTGAAATCACTTTACAGAAAAAACATTGGGATTGGTTAGATCAACAAAGTGCGAGTGCATCAGCAGTAATTCGTAAGTTAATTGATAAAGAGTTAAATAATCCAAATTCTGAAGGCAATATTATGCTTGCCAAACAAGCCATCGACCGTTTTATGTCTGCTATGTTAGGCAATATGCCAAATTACGAGGAAGCAACACGCGCCTTATATCAAGGTGATCGAGATACATTCTTAAAGATGATTCAGAACTACCCTAAAGATTTAAGAGAATATTTAACTTTAAAAACTCAAAGTATTTTCTAAACTCAATAAAAAAACCCGCTTACGCGGGTTTTTTGGAACTCATTTTCAATCTATTAAAGACGAACCAATTCCACGATTTTTTCTACTGCTTCTTCTACTGTTTCAGCAGTTATCTCAGTATCTGTACCATCCACAGAAGTTGTAATAGTTACAACACCAGTCTCACGTAACAGAACCAATTGCTCAGCTGTTAAACTTGCTTTCGCGATCGCAACTACACCTTGCTGAATCAGCAAACTTTCTAAGACTTGAGCTTTTTCAATTAATTGTGCAGAAACACCAATAGCAGCGGGTTTTTGACCTAAACGAGCAGCACGGTCTTCGGCAGTTACAGCATTGTTATGAGCAGTCCACTCTACAGCAGCTTCTACCATGCCCGCGCCAACAGTCACGTTACTTAAACGGTCAATAAAAATAAATGAACCTGTGTAACGAGAGTCTTGATATTGGTCAAATACCACTGGAGCATCGAACTCAACTACCACATCGGCAATTGCATTTAACTCAAGCTCTTCTACTTGAGTATGCTCAAGTGTATTTACATTCACACGGTAGTGAATGTTCGTCACTTTTGCTGGAACGGTTTGTGTACCAATCTTAACGTTGTACAACTTACCTTTTACAAGCGGGTGCTCATTCATCCATACCACAGAAGCACGAACGCTACGTGAAATTAATGGTTGCTCACCTGCACGTACCAGCACGTTACCACGACTAATATCAATTTCGTCGTTTAACGTTAATGTAACTGCTTGACCAGCCACTGCTTGCTCAAGGTTACCGTCAAAAGTAACGATTTCTTTAACCGTAGAACGCTTACCAGAAGGTAACGCTACAATTTCGTCACCAACTTTAATTTCACCTAAAGCAACAGTACCCGCAAAACCACGGAAGTCGAGGTTTGGACGGTTCACATACTGAACAGGGAAACGGAATTCGTGTTTGTTTGACTCACGGCTAATTTCCACAGACTCAAGAATACTCATCAAGGTTTGACCCTTGTACCAAGGAGTATGAGCAGATGGATTTACAACGTTATCGCCATTTAAAGCAGAAATCGGAACAAATAAGATATTAGCTGGGCGACGCTCACCTAACTGGCTCACGAACGCATCATATTCAATCTGAATTTCATTAAAACGCTCAGGTGAATATTCAACCAAGTCCATTTTATTAATAGCAACAACAATATTTTTAATACCAAGCAAACTAGCAATAAAGGTATGACGACGTGTTTGTGTTTGAACACCATAGCGCGCATCAATCAAGATAATTGCAAGATCAGCAGTCGATGCACCAGTAGCCATGTTGCGGGTATATTGTTCATGTCCCGGTGTATCGGCAATAATGAACTTACGCTTTTCAGTCGAGAAATAGCGATAAGCTACATCAATAGTAATACCTTGCTCACGCTCAGCCTGCAAACCATCTACAAGCAACGCCAAATCTGGTGCATCACCCGTCGTACCTACTTTTTTACTGTCACGTGTTACAGCTTGCAATTGATCTTCATAAATCAATTTTGAATCGTAAAGTAAACGGCCAATTAAGGTACTTTTACCATCATCTACGTTACCGCAAGTCAAAAAACGCAAAAGGTCTTTTTGTTCATGCTGTTTTAAATAAGCCAGAATGTCTTGGCTGATTAAGTCTGATTGATGAGACATTGCTCAAACTCCACAAATTTAGAAACTGTCTTAGAAATAGCCTTCTTGCTTTTTCTTTTCCATTGAGCCTGCTTCATCATGGTCAATCATACGACCTTGACGCTCAGAACTTGTTGCCAATAACATTTCCTGAATAATTTCTGGCAATGTATCAGCTTCAGACTCGACTGCCCCTGTTAATGGATAACAGCCTAGTGTACGGAAACGTACAGACTTCATTTGTGGAACTTCACCCTCTTTTAAGCGCATGCGTTCATCATCCACCATAATGAGCGTACCACTACGCTCAACTACTGGACGAACAGCAGAGAAATAAAGAGGAACAATTTGAATATTTTCTAAATAGATATATTGCCAGATATCTAACTCTGTCCAGTTAGATAAAGGGAATACACGAATACTTTCGCCTTTGTTTACTTTACCGTTGTAAAGGTTCCAAAGTTCAGGACGTTGGTTTTTAGGGTCCCAACGATGCTTACTATCACGGAATGAATACACACGCTCTTTCGCACGCGATTTTTCTTCGTCACGGCGCGCACCACCAAAAGCAGCATCAAATTGATATTTATCCAAAGCCTGTTTTAAAGCTTGGGTTTTCATAATATCTGTATATTTTGAGCTACCGTGATCAAATGGATTAATCCCTGCTTCACGGCCTTCTTTATTTTGATGAACAATTAAATCAAAGCCATGGGTTTTTGCCATGTTATCGCGAAACGCGATCATGTCTTTAAACTTCCAACCCGTATCAACATGTAATAAAGGAAAAGGAAGTTTCGCAGGATAAAATGCTTTTAATGCAAGATGAAGCATTACAGCCGAATCTTTACCAATTGAGTAAAGCATGACTGGATTTTCAAATTCTGCTGCAACTTCACGGATAATATGAATACTTTCAGCTTCAAGTTGCTTGAGATGTGTAAGTCTTGATTCAGTCATGAACACGCCCTTCTCTATCCATTTTGCCCATAAAATCTAGAAGTGGTATTAAACCACCACTTAGAAGACCATGTGGAGGAACGAGTGCCATAACAACTCCAATTTTTTGTGATAAATAATCCAACCACAAGCCCTTTATGAGGCTTATAGCATTAGTTATGCATTATAGTGATTTAAAACTGTTTTCTTTTGCTTGTTTTTTCATATTGATATTCAAATTCATCATATAAATGTAAAATACTGATTCGCATAGATAACCTGTCTATCGTAGCTCGCATTATTAGCTGAAGCAAATCACGATCTCATCTTTAGATTTCTTTAAATACAATAAAAAAGAGAAGCCATTTTAGCTTCTCTCTTGCTATAGCACTATTTAATTAATTAGAAACCAAACATTTTACGTTCTAATGGAATTTCAATACCAATAGATGCACCTGAATCATTACCTTCTAGGTCAGAGTCGCTAATCCAACCATTAATTTTTAATGGAAGATCTGGTTTGATGTAATGCGTCCAAGTTAAATCAAGTGCTTTGATTTTATCTTCTTTAGGGA
This sequence comes from Acinetobacter sp. GG2, assembly GCF_000292385.1. Lineage (NCBI taxonomy): Bacteria > Pseudomonadati > Pseudomonadota > Gammaproteobacteria > Moraxellales > Moraxellaceae > Acinetobacter > Acinetobacter sp. GG2. Next base: position 24,692 of record NZ_ALOW01000021.1, on the reverse strand, counting down.
AGGCTTTATTGATTGCCAAGTTAGATTCATTTACCTTCACAACCATTGCACGGCCACTTAAGCGATTCATCGTGTCAAAGCGAATATCACCACCGACAGAGTACATTTGACCATCACCACCAATTGCATGCCCTAGAGGGAAACCATGCTGATAATAACCGTCAGTATATTGATGATGACTATATGAAATGCCTTTTACATCGCCATTAGTACGCGTATCTGCCCATTCAGCATAAAGTTGGTAAGGCATATTTTTAACAATTGAAGAATAATCAGCACCAGCTAAATACATTTTTTTCGATGGTAAGTAACCTGCTTCGTCTTCACCAATGTATTGTCCATAAACACTGACTGGAATATTAAATAAAGGTTGTAGGTGTAAGCGAGCATCAAAACCAGCTAACTGGTTAGACGGATTATCTACACCAATACAGTCAGTATTTGTACAGCCATTATCTTTACCAATAATTGCATTCCAATATGCCTTAAAGCTGTTTGGTTGCCCATCACCACCAATCTGAAGTGTACGTGAAGCACCTAACTCCAAAGCTGGAACTGGACGTGCAGTTACACGCATCCCCAATAATTTAGCATTAGGGACAGCCTTATAGTCATCTAACTGACCTGCAAATAATTGGTATTGCCAAGGCCCAATCCAAGACAACCATTTATTTTCAAATGCATCTTGTACAGCTCGTTGCATGGTTACCCCATAAACGGGACGACTCGCATCACCACGGATTAAGCTGCCATCATGTCCAGGTCCCCACCACGTTGGAATTTGACCTGCAACAACCCATTGATTCCAGAGCTTGCCAGCAACATACGAACCTTCTACATTCGCATCATGCCCACTATCAATTTGTGGATCTTTTTCAGCGTTTACACGAATTTTTGCGTCCCAGTTTTCACCGCCCGCATTAAACTCTACAGACCCTTCATACTGTGATTTATGATTATTTCCAAATGCTTGAGGAATATCTTTGATATCTGTTCCTGCAAAAGCACCTACTTTAACTGTATCGTTATCTGCTTTTAATGCATTAAGAACTGAATTAATAACTTTTTGTTGAGCTGGATGAGTTACTTTAGCCTGAGAGAGTGCGCGCTGAATTTCATCACCGCTTAAAGGCCAAGTAGAAGTGCTGATGTTAATAACACCTTGTTGATTCAACCAATTTAAATCTGTACGCAAATCATCATTATTAAGCACCAAACCTTGGGCAAAAACAGCTGAAGAGGCAGCTGTTAATAATGCAATTGAAAGTGTTTTTCTTAAAAACATGTCAGCACAATTCTCAAAGTTATTTATGAGCAACACATTAATTTTTTTATCACAAATTTGCAATTGTTAAACTGTGCAATTACATTTTTTAACGTGGTCTTAAGTTTTCTATAATTTTAGTGTCTTTCATATATAAATAGTGAATAAAAAAAGGCAGTATAAACTGCCTTTTTGTACTTTGAAGATTAAATTAACCTTCTTTACGACGCATATGCGGGAATAAAATTACATCACGAATACTTGGCGCATCAGCAAAAAGCATAACCAAACGGTCAATACCAATACCTTCACCAGCTGTTGGAGGTAAACCGTATTCAAGCGCTTCAACAAACTCTGCATCGTAGTGCATTGCTTCGTCATCGCCCGCATCTTTTTCAGCAACCTGAGCTTGGAAACGCTCTGCCTGATCAATTGGGTCATTTAACTCGCTAAAGCCATTTGCCAATTCACGTCCGCCGATGAAAAACTCAAAACGATCGGTAATGTGCGGATTGTCATCATTACGACGAGCAAGTGGAGACGTTTCCGCTGGATATTCAGTGATAAAGGTAGGTTGACGCAGTTTAGTTTCAACTGTTTCTTCAAATACGATTGTTTGAAGTTTACCTAAACCAAAACCAGGTTTAACTTGCTCTTTTAATTCCTCACGCACAAATTTTGCAAGGAACTCACGATCACCAACATTTTCTGGGGTGAACTGAGGGTTATTCTCTAAAATGGCATCAAACATAGAGATTTTCTTGAATGGCCCTTTAAAGCTAAACACTTCACCTTGGTAAGGCACATCAGTCGTACCTAAAATATCAAGAGCTAGCTTTTCAAGCATGTTTTCAGTTAAAGCCATTAGGTCTTTATAATCAGCATATGCCTGATAAAACTCGATCATTGTAAATTCAGGGTTATGACGTGTTGACACCCCCTCATTACGGAAGTTACGGTTAATTTCAAACACGCGCTCAAAACCACCAACAACCAAACGCTTTAAATAAAGCTCAGGTGCGATACGCAAGAATAGCGGCATATCTAAAGCATTGTGATGCGTTTCAAACGGACGTGCAGATGCACCACCCGGAATTACATGCATCATTGGCGTTTCGACTTCCATGAAACGCTCATTTGTTAAAAATGCACGAATACCTGCAACAACTTTGGCACGAATTTCAAAAGTCTTACGCGTTTCTTCATTCACGATTAAGTCGAGGTAACGCTTACGGTACTTAACTTCTGTATCGTTCAAACCATGAAATTTATCTGGTAACGGACGAAGCGATTTTGTAAGAAGTTCAAAGCTTTCAAGGTGTACATATAAGTCACCTTTGCCAGAACGACCAATATAACCTTCAGCAGCAATAATATCGCCTAGGTCCAAACCCTTAATGGTCTCAAGAATATCTTTTGGTAAACCTTTACGGTCAACATATAACTGGATACGCCCAGTCATATCTTGAATCACCATGAAAGAACCACGGTTTAACATGACACGGCCAGCAACTTTTACATAGACATGTTCAGCGCTTTCAATTTGTTCTTTCGACTGATCTTTAAATTGTTCTTGTAAATCGGCAGCGTAGTGTTCACGTTTAAATGTATTTGGCCAAGGACTCTTTCCAGTATCCTTTGCAACATCTTGGATTTGCTTTAATTTGGCATGACGCTGTGCAATTAAATCGTTTTCGGAAATAGTTGGTTCAGAAGTCGATTGAGCGTTTTGTTGCGTCATCTCTGCCTCGATTAAGTAAAAATTAAGTGCTATATCCTAACAGATTGCGGGAGTTTTTCGAAAGATTTCAACAAAACAAAAATGAAAAAAGTCAAACCACTCACACTAAATCAGTATTCAATGACGAAAATTACTTAGACCAATCGCTAAGATCATTTTTTTTTGCTTTAAGTAAAATATAAAAAAATCCAAATGACCTCGATATTAAAAGGCTTTTTTTGCCTTTTATTTTATCCATGAGATTGTGTAGTAAATAATGAAAATTCTATTTTTACATGGCTTGGATTCTTCTCGTGAATCAACAAAGTTCCATGCCATCTTGCATCCTGAAAAATTTTGTATTGATGTTGATTATCGAAACCTAAGCTACTCTTCAGTTAAAGATTTTTATCACCAAGCGATCGAAACAATTAAACCTGACTTATTGGTTGGACATAGTCTTGGCGGCTACTGGGCATTGAAAACAGCCGCTCAACATAAATTAGCGGTGATTGTTGCTAACCCAAGCCTTAATCCTAGTTTTCGTAATGATTACCCTCACCTTTGTGATGAGGATCTTGATCACTCTCATCCTAAAATGGCTTATTTAGAGTTAGGAGACGAGCAACTTGATATGTATCAAGTACAGGAAAAGCTTTCACCTTATATGACAGTAGAAACATATGACGGAGGGCATCATCGTCTTGCTTATCCTTCTCGTCTCAATGATCTGATTTCTAAAATTCATAAAAAATACTTTGCCTAAACAACGAACTGAGTAAGATGAACTAGCCCCCTTCAGCAATATGTTTTACAACTTCAAATCCTTGAATAAAGCCACTTTTTAACATACCGATATATTCAGGTAAGGTGGCCAATTCAACTTTTAAAGTTGTAGTATTCCCATTTTGGCTTAAAAAATATTTTTCTAGCGAACCACTCCAGCCCTTCACCTCTTCACTTTCTAAGTCTTCCTTACCCTCTTTAATCATTCCTAAATGTTTAAAAATTAGCACTTCAGGCTTTTTCATTTCTTCAATGGTCGAAACCATTCCATTTCCTTCTCCGTCTAGAAAATATGTTTTACCACCAATTTTCCAGTCAGTGCGCATTGAAGAATCCGGCGCAAAGAATTTCGTCCATGCATTATATGTCTCGCTATTCCAGAGTACGTTCCATACTTTTTCTATAGGCGCGTTAATCTCTACTTCATATACTAGAATTTCCATACTCAACTTCCTTATCTCTGTTACTCAAGTATTCAACAAACTTTATCACTTTATATAAATATCAATTTATCTGTCTATTTATTAATCAGCTTATGTTTTTAAGAACTTTATTTATATAAATGCTTTGTTCTTTTTGTAACCCTTCATATCACTTAAAACCTTATTAGATTAATAAGTGAATAAAAAAATATGATTTATTATGTATTTATGTTGAAGTTTTGCCTAAATAACCAGTTATTTGTCTCGATATGCCATTCATCTTTGCTTACGAATGATTAAACTCCCTTATGTGCTTTACTTTAAATGTAGAACTGCGTAAAAATTTGATACCCGATCAAAGCTACATTAGTTATTATTGAACGGATCGTAGTTACATTATTAATAGATGGAATAGTTTTACTGAAAGGCAGCTTTGAGCAAACTTATCAGTGCGGAGAGTCTCATGAAAAAATATCAATGTATCGTTTGTGGATGGATTTACGATGAAGCAGAAGGTTGGCCACAAGACGGCATTGCAGCTGGAACAAAATGGGAAGATATCCCTGATGATTGGACTTGCCCTGATTGTGGCGTTTCAAAAGCTGACTTTGAAATGATCGAAATCTAATGTCTTAAATGAAAAGGCCATGATTTACATGGTCTTTTTTATATATCACCAATCACCGTATTAAATGAACAATTCTAATTCTGGAGAAAAAAATGCTTCCAATCGTCATTATCGGATCAGGCATGGCGGGTTATACCTTAGCACGTGAGTTCCGTAAGCTTAACCCAGAGCAAGAACTTGTGATGATTTGTGCGGATGATGCGGTGAACTATGCAAAACCAACGTTATCTAATGCCTTTGCAGGTAAAAAGGCTCCGGAACAAATTCCGTTAGGTGATGCTGCAAAAATGAGTGCACAGCTCAATATGCGTATTGAACCTTTTACATGGGTGAAAGAAATTTTAGCTGAGCGTCATGAGCTTGTTCTAGAAAAAGATGGTGTTGTTTCTCAACAACCCTATTCAAAATTAATTTTGGCTATTGGTGCCAACCCGATTCGTCTTGCAATTGCAGGAGATGGCAGTGATGACATTCATGTAGTGAACTCACTAATTGACTATCGTACCTTCCGCGAAAACCTTGCTCAACGTAAAGATAAACGTGTTGTAATTTTGGGTGCTGGTTTAATTGGTTGTGAATTTGCCAACGACTTACTTCATAGTGAATATGATGTAACGGTAATTGATTTAGCGCCTCAACCATTAGGCCGTTTATTACCTTCACACATTGCTTCAGCTTTCCAAGAAAATCTTGAAGAAGCTGGGGTTAAATTTGCATTAGGCACTACCGTTGAAAAAGTAAGTAAAATCAATAACGGTGAAGATTACGCAGTTACATTAGCAAATGGTCAAACTTTAGTTGCTGATATCGTACTTTCAGCAATTGGCCTACAACCCAATATTTCTCTTGCTCAAAGCGCAAATATTCAAACCAGCCGTGGTGTAATTACCAATAGCTTGCTTGAAACGAATCAAGCAGATATTTATGCGATTGGTGACTGTGCAGAAGTTAACGGTACCCTACTTCCTTATGTAATGCCAATTATGCAGCAAGCGCGTGCTCTAGCAAAAACATTAAGCGGCCAACAGACAAATGTACATTATCCTGCAATGCCAGTTGCGGTAAAAACCCCGGCTGCACCACTTACAGTTTTACCGGCACCAGTTAATGTCGATGTAAATTGGGAAACTGAAGAATTCGACGATGGTATGCTTGCCAAAGCACTTGATAATGACGGAACATTACGTGGTTTCGTATTGTTAGGTGCGACAGCAGGCAAGCAACGTTTAACTTTAACTAAGCTTGTTCCAGATCTTATTCCTGCCCAAGCATAAAGTTTAAATTAGGAATACTCGTTAAAGAGTATTCCTTTAAGGTATGAATAACATGAATAGCGCCTTACAATTTAGTATTTCACCCTACACTCCTTTTATGCAGGAAACCAAAGTCAACTTAGGCAACGGTATTGAATTGCATGTAGAAGTAGGTGGAAAACCAGAACACCCGACCATTTTGCTGATTATGGGCTTAGGTGCTCAAATGCTATTTTGGCCGGACTTTTTCTGTAAATCGCTCATTGATCAAGGTTTTCGTGTTATTCGTTTTGATAACCGTGATATTGGCCTTTCATCAAAAGTACGTCATCAGGGTAAACGTTTAAATACCATGAAATTGATGGGACGTTTTGCTTTAGGGTTAAGCAATCAGGGCGCACCTTATACATTGTATGATATGGCTGACGACGTCTCGATGCTTCTTGACCGTTTAGGCGTAAGTAAGACTCATGTAGTCGGTGCATCAATGGGCGGTATGATTGCCCAAATTCTTGCTGCAAAATATCCAGAAAAAGTAGAAAAGTTAGGTTTGATGTTTACAAGTAACAATCAACCGTTTTTACCCCCACCATTTCCTAAACAACTTTTAAGTTTGATTGGCAAACCAGAATCACGTGATGAAGAAGGGATTGTTAATCACAGCTTAAAATTATTCCAGCTAATTGGTTCTCCTGGTTATATTAACCATATTGAAGCCGTTCAAACCGCACGAAAACTTTATCAACGTAGCTATTATCCTGCTGGTGTACTTCAACAGTTTTTAGCAATATTATGTACAGGTTCCTTACTGCAACTGGACCGTGAAATTAAGCAACCCACAATAGTCTTACATGGCTCTCGTGATCGCTTACTTCCACCGAGCCACGGTAAGGCTGTAGCAAAAGCAATTTCCGGTGCTAAGTTTGAATTAATTGATGGAATGGGGCATGATATCCCTGCCCATTTTATTCCACAGCTTAGCGGTTTATTTGCGCATCATTTTAAATCATCATACTAGGACACTATGGCTGCATTACCCTCACTAAGACAGCTATCATATTTAGTTACGTTGTCGGAAACTTTGCATTTTACTGAAGCAGCACGTCGCTCTTTTGTTACCCAATCGACTTTATCGGGCGGCATTATGGAGCTAGAAAGGCTACTAGGTGGCGTTCTGGTTGAACGTGACCGTCAGAATGTGCGTTTAACGCCATTAGGTGAGCAAGTCGTTGCTCGAGCCCGTGTATTGCTAGCAGATGCTCAGGATTTAATGCGTTTAAGCCGTGAAATGAGTGAACCATTAACTGGTGATCTTCATTTGGGTGTTATTCCAACCATTGCACCTTTTATCCTGACACGGTTACTTGATGAAGTGCATCACCAATTACCAAAAATTCAGTTGCATTTACATGAAGCTCAAAGCGAGAAAATTGTAGAGCGATTAGAGCATGGTAATTTGGACATGATCGTTCTTGCACTACCTTTTGACACAAGAAGTCTAAAAGTAGCTGAAATTTCAAAAGAAAATTTGTATCTTGTTTGCAGTAAACAAGATACAAATGCGCTTCAAGCAAACTCTTTAGATGACCTCGATTTGTCACGACTGATTTTACTTGAAGAAGGCCATTGCTTACGTGACCACGTATTAAGTGCGTGTCCAATTGGTGAGCGTAAAAACGATAACCGTTTAAAAGCAAGTTCATTACCTACCTTAGTTGAGATGGTGTCTTCTAATTTAGGTTTTACGCTTTTACCAGAAATCGCAATTGAAAATAGTATGATCAAGTTTAATGATCAGATTACTGCAAAACCAATTGAAGATGCACCAAGTCGTACTCTCGCCCTCGTTACACGTAAAAGTACACCACTACAAAGCGAATTTGATGTACTCCTGCAAATCATGCAGAAAATCACAACAAATTTACATGAATAAAAAAAGGAGTCTTCGGACTCCTTTTTCTTTTACTGCACTGTTAAAGATGCCCATTTGAAAACCCAAGCTGATTTCAAATCTAAATTCTCATCTGAAATGATTTTTTCTCGAATGATTTGTGCAATCGCATAATCATTAGCTGGGTCTACCATGACCCGTATTCCTTTTGTGGTTGGACTAGCCACAACCTTATATCCTTTGGCGTGCAATTGTGACTGGAGCATATTTGCTTTATTTTGATTAGGTGCTAATGCGACTTGTACCATCCATTTTTTTTCACCATTTTCTAAAATTTCTTTAGCCACTGCTGCATCAAGCTGTTTTTTATTATCAAGAGTTTTCTTTTCTTCTATTTTTTTTGATTGAGTCTCTTCAGCCTTCTTTTGTGCTAACTGCTCATCTTGAGTCATTTTTCTTTTTTGAATGTTTACAGATTTATTTTGTGTTTCAATCTTCTTATTTTTTTCCCTAGGCGGCTGTACAAAATAGGGATATATCATTTGATCATCATATTTATGAAATACAATAATATCTCCATAGCACTTTTGATCTGCATAAGCAGTCACTGGCATTACCCCTAAAAATATTCTAATAAATAAACTTTTAATAAAGCATTGCATATTATTCACTTACCAAAGTTAAGTATATTTAATGCGGCGTATTAAAGTAGATTTCTCGTGATTTGTATATTTTTAATATTCAAAGTTTTATGCAAAGAATCACATATTTTTTAAACATCTTGCGTTAATTCAAATTATTATTGTATATCCTGCAACCATTTAAGTATTCAGACTAAAATACTTTGAATTTCATATAATTAAAAAAACCGACATAAAGTCGGTTTTCTAATATTAAGTTTTATTTAAATGTTTCTAATAATTCCCTTTGAGCATTATGCAATTTTTCACCTTCAGCAGGTTGGGCACGAACCCAAGTACCATCACCTTGTAATAACCAAGCTTGCTGATTATCTTGCAAATAATTAAGAAGACCTTGTTGATAAATTCGTTTCTTCAATGCTGGGTCTTCAATTGGGAAACATGCTTCAACACGATTAAATAGGTTACGATCCATCCAGTCTGCACTTGAACAGTAAATACGTGCATCGCCGTTATTACTAAAGTAATAAACACGCGTATGCTCAAGGAAGCGCCCTACTATTGAACGTACTCGAATGTTTTCCGATAAATTCGGTAATCCTGGACGTAAGCAGCAAATCGAACGGATAATGAGATCTACCTGTACCCCTGCTTGAGAAGCTTCATATAATTTATTGATTAATTGAACTTCAGTTAAAGCATTTACTTTGACAATAATTTGGGCTTTACGACCAGCCTTAGCATTGGCAATTTCTTCATCAATAAAGTTGATGAGCTGAGCATGCAAAGTAAAAGGTGCATGGAGCAACTTTTTCAGTTTTGCCATTTTGCCCATACCTGTTAACTCTTGGAAGATACGATGTACGTCTTCACATAAGTCTTTATCGGTCGTCATAAGACCATAATCGGTATAAATACGGGCATTCATCGCATGGTAGTTACCTGTTCCTAAATGAACATAACGTACCAATTTATTATTTTCACGGCGTACTACCATAATCATTTTGGCATGCGTTTTATAACCCACAATGCCATAAACGACTACCGCTCCTGCTTCTTGAAGTACATTCGCCACTTCAATGTTTGATTCTTCATCAAAACGGGCACGTAACTCAATAACTGCCGTTACTTCTTTTCCATTACGTGCAGCTTCGGCCAAGACTTGTACAATTTCCGAATCAACACCACTACGGTAAAGCGTTTGTTTAATTGCAAGTACTTGTGGATCACGTGCTGCTTCACGGAGTAACTGAATAACTGGAGCAAAAGATTCAAATGGGTGATGAAGCAAAATATCCTGCTTTTGCATAGCCGAGAAAATACTCTCAGTCTTTTTAAATACTTTTGGTACGACCGGTGTATGCGAGTCATAACGCAAATGAGGACGTTTAAAGTTTGAAACCAGACGAGCCAAATTTACAGGACCATCAACTTTGTATAGTTGCTCATCGGTTAAATCGAATTCTTCTAATAAATATTCATAAATATGCTGTGGACAGTTATGAGTCACTTCTAAGCGAACTGCACGACCAAATCGGCGTGAACTTAACTCACCTTTTAAAGCTTTTGCTAAATCTTCAACGTCCTCATTGAGCGCCAAATCGGCATTACGGGTAACACGGAATTGGTAACAACCCGTTGCAGTCATGCCTGGGAACAAGTCTGATACATGCTCATGAATAATGGCAGACAGCATGACATGATGCTCTTTACCGCCTGTCAACTCATCTGGTAATCGTACAACCCGAGGTAATGAGCGTGGTGCTGGTACAACCGCTAAGTCAATTTGACGACCAAATGCATCTTTACCTTCTAAGGTCACAATAAAGTTCAGGCTTTTATTGACTAAACGCGGAAATGGATGAGCTGGATCTAGACTAATTGGTGTTAGAACAGGCGCAACTTGTTCCTGAAAATATTTTTTAACCCAAGCTGATTGAGCTGGCGTTAATTCCCCACGACGCAAGAAACAAATGTCTTCTTCACGGAGTTTAGGCAAGATTTCTTCATTTAAAATACGATATTGACGTTCAATTGCAGCATGAGCAGTCTCAGAGATTTTTTGTAAGACTTGTCTAGGTGTTAAACCATCTGGACTTCGACTTTCATTGCCTAGAGCATATTGCTCCATGACACCAGCTACACGAATTTCAAAAAACTCATCTAAATTACGTGAAAAAATAAGCAAGAAATTCATTCGTTCAAGTAATGGATGTAAAGGGTCGACTGCCTGTTCCAATACACGCAAATGAAAGTCAAGAATAGACAATTCACGATTAATATAACGGTCGTTATAACTATATTCTGTTGGGGTCGTTGCTGTAATCGCTGTATTCATGTCTAACTTAATCTCTTTCCAACCAAAATCTCTGCAAAATAGTATGCTGCAAAATTATGTCAATTTGATAAAAACTAAAAAAATAACACATCTTTAAGACAGAGTTATTCAGGAATCTGGGTGCTATTCATATAACGTAAAATAACGCGTTTTCGATATTGTAGTTTATGGTCATTACGATGATCTTGATAATATTTTGGATCTGGTAATAATGCGGCTAAAAAAGCAGCTTGTTCGCGTGTTAGGTTTTTAGCACTTTTACCATAATAATATTGAGCAGCAGCTTCAACACCATATAAATGTTTGCCAAACTCAACCGAATTCATATACACCTCAAGAATTCGGTGTTTTGACCACATGCGCTCCATCATCCATGTCGCTACTGTTTCTTGGCCTTTACGAATAAATGAGCGCTTATTATATAAGAACAAATTCTTTGCAAGCTGTTGAGATACGGTAGAACCACCCGCAACAACTTCACCCTCTTCGTTATTACGCTCTAGCGCAAAACGAATACCTTGCCAATCAAAGCCATGATGATGAATAAACTTTGCATCTTCACCGGCTAAAATTGCATGTTTGAAATTATCGCTTATATCATCATAGTCGAGCCATTCATGAATGATCGGCCGAGATGTATCTGACCAATAATCAATTCGCATGAACATGGTAGTATCAACTTCATGAGTACGCCACCAAACTAAACTTGAGAAAATCCAAAGCTGAATTAGGAGAATTAGACCAATAAAAATTAACAACACGCGAACAATAAAAGCTTTCATGTTCGTCCCAATCTCCTGTATTCAACTTTTTTCATGTTAAGCTGTAAAGCATGTTCATATATAACAAAAGCATAGCATGACTCAATCTCAGCCTCCGCACATTAATCGTAAACTCAATGTACAAGCATGGTGGCTGACGGCCCTACTGATCTCAATCAATGTAGGTTTGTTCATCTGGCAAATTATATCTGGAGTCGACATTAGCGACCCAGCCATAAAAGATGCTCTTCACTGGGGTGCAGATTTTACACCACTTACTTTTTCTGGACAGCCCGAACGTTTATTTACCAGCATGTTTTTTCACTTTGGTATCATTCACCTTATGCTTAACATGTGGGCCCTATATATTTTCGGTAATGTCGCTGAAGCTTTATTTGGTCGTTTATATTTTATCGGCCTATATTTGCTTGCTGGCCTGTTTGGTAGCCTTTTAAGTAGCTATATCAATATTCAAAATGGACATGAATTACTACAACATTTTGACCAAAGCTTGCTCCCTCATGTAAGTGCCGGAGCCTCTGGTGCTGTGATGGGATTGGGTGCAGCTTTAACTGTCCTTTCATTATTTCCTCCTCTACCTCATCAAGCCTATATACTCGATAAAAAAGCATTATTAATGATTATGGCGATTAACCTTATATTCGGTCTAGTTGCTACAGGTATCAATAATGCTGCACATGTCGGCGGTATGATTATGGGTGCATTACTCGCGCTGATTTGGTATTTAAGTTACCGTACTAAACTTAGTACGACCTTAAAATTTTTGGGTCTAATGGGAGGACTCTTATTAACAGTCGGCTTCTATATTTACTGTAATCAGCTGAACTCACCATTGCTTCCACTTTGGCATGAAATTTTAATTCAGAACCCAGAAATACTGCCTTAACTTAAATCTGGTTCAGCTCTCGCAAACTTTGTAGTGGTGGTAAATTACAAAGATAACCAAGTCTATATCGACCAATAAGAGCACAAAGCAACATCATAACCAGTGGTAAAATCAACCATATTTCAATATGCCACTGTATAGCCATATTCATTTTATAACTTGCTATCGCACTAATTACTTCGGCAAAACAGCAGGCAACAATGCCTGCTAATAGCCCTAAAAATCCAATTTCTAAACTCAGCATTTGCTTCATTTTATTTTTAGACAAACCAAATGAACGTAATAAAGCAACCTCTCGACGGCGCTCATCCATTAACAGGTTTAAACAAGCAATTAAAACGAGTATTCCAGAAAAGCCAACTAAAGCCGCAAGTACAGTCACGATTTTGACTAATACATTCATTAAACGCTTTACTTCATCCAAAATACGGTCAACATCAATAAAAACTGTATTTGAAAATTGCTGAATAATATTAATCATTTTAGGCTGATCTTGTTTAGGCACATAAAAGCTGCCCAAGTAGCTACCCGCATTTTCATCTAAAGTTTTGGGCGAAAAAATAAAGAAGAAATTTGGACTAAAACTTTCCCATTCAACACTTCTAAAATTCACAACTTTAGCCTGCAAAGTACCGTCTGGCATGCTAAAAGTCAGCTTATCCCCAATCTGAATACCTAAACTTTCAGCAGTTTTTGCCTCGACTGAAACTTGTCCTATGCCATTAAAAGCGGCTTGTCCATTTGTAATGACATTATCATTTGGCAAAATGTTTGACTGAGTTAAATTTAATTCACGGCGTAAAGAATTATTTTGCTTGATTGCATCTTCAGAAAAAGGAACTTCATTCTTTGCAAGTAATCGTCCACGAATATTTGGATACAGAGGCGTACTTCGCCAACCATTTTGTTTTAATTGTTGCTCAAAAGCTTTTAAATCAAATGGTGGTAGGCCATAAACAAACTGGTTTGGTGTGCCTTCCGGTAACTGCTGTTGCCAACGCTCTAATAAATCTGTCCTGAGTACGCTTAGCACGGTAATAAGGCTTAAACCCAAAGCCAGTGCTGTAATTTGTAAGGCACTTTGCGATGGTGAACGAATATAAAAAGATAAACGGGTTTTCATCTTCTTTAAGCTACGAAGCAAAACCCAAACAGCAGTGTACAACAAAACACACAGAACGATAATTGCAGCTAGCACCATAATACTGAGCATCAAGTTTTCACTTAAAACTAAGCTAAAAATAACAAGACTGGTAATACCCGCAAAGAACATAAAAAATAGTGATTTTCGAGATTTAGCCTGCTCTCGAATAACTCGAATTGGAGGTGTATTTAACAACTCCAAGATACTTGGCAAAATAAATCCAAGTAGCACAATTACACTCGTAAAAATGGCTATTGGTAAGGGACCGATTAAAAAGCCGACTACCGAGAAACTTAACTCTAGTTGTGGAATGAGCTGCAACATAAGCTCAAGTAACCCATAACCCATCATTATTCCGAGTAGGCTACCAATCAGAATTGAAATTGCGCTGACTAAAAAAAGTAGCCCGATATATGCCCATAAAATTTGGAACTTACTGGCACCCAAACAACGCATTAAAGCAATATGGTCTTGGTTTTGCTGAACATAACGTTGACTCGTTAAAGCAATCGCAATGCCACACAATAAAATCGTTAAAATATTGGCAAGTTGTAAGAAAGTATCAAGGTTTTCTAGTGGGCGTAATAATCTACTATTTGACTCACTGGCATCGCGTAAACGTAAACCTGCGTTTTCTTCCTGATCATTTACGGGTTTATGTTGCTGTTTAAATTGCTTGCTAAAGTTTTGTACCTGATCAGGTGGACCAGACATTAACAGTCGATAATCGATTCTACTGCCAGTTTGAATTGCATGCGTTTTAGCTATATCGGCTTGATGAATAATAACGGTAGGCGAAAAACCTGAAAAGCCGAGTTCCTGATTCGAATCACGTACAATGACACCACTAAAACGAAATTCGGCATCTGCAATAGAAACCGTATCACCTAGTTTAACTTTAAGTAAATCGGCTGCTCTTTGACTTAACCATAGTTGGCCGGGTTGAATACTCTGTGCACTAGGTGCAATCTCAAGCTGTCCTCTTAACGGAAACGCCGGCTCTATTGCTTTGACATTGACCATGACAAACTGATTTTGAGTATGTGCCATAGAACTAAACATGGTCACATTAGTTTGTTTTAAACCAAATTGTTCTGCCTCTTTTTTCCATTTTGAGTCTATCGGCTCATTATTTGATAGAACTAAATCCGCTGCTAACATTTGTGACGCTTGTAGGCTTACCGCATTTTTAACCTGATCATTACTGAATTTGAGAGCTGTTGTTGCACTAATCGCAAGTGAAAGCGCAATAATGAGTAAATATAACCCACCAGTACGAAAGCTTTGTAGTAAAAGTGGTTTAAGTAGATTACGCATAGTCTAACCACCCTGTACTGTCTTCAAACAACCATCATCTAGTTCAACATGACGCTGGCAAAGCCCAGCTAAATCACGGTCATGTGTAACCAAAATAAGTGTAGTGCCGAGCTCTTTATTTAAATCAAAAAGGAGGCCTTCAACTTCTTGAGCTGTTTGCCCATCTAAGTTCCCAGTTGGCTCATCGGCAAAAATAATTTGTGGTTCGGCAATCAGAGCCCGAGCAATTGCTACACGCTGTTGCTCACCTCCAGATAAGACTTTAGGCGTTTGTTCGGCTTGTCGACTCAACCCTACTCTATGCAACCAGTTTAAGGCTTTTTGCTCAGCAATTTTATAATCAAAGTCTTTACGCAACCGAAGCGGTAACATCACGTTTTCAAGCGCACTTAGTTGCGGTAAAAGTTGGAAAGACTGAAATACAAAACCAATATGTTGCATTCTAATCTGAGCGCGTTGTTCTTCTGTCAACTCATGAACAGCCTGTCCACATAACCACACCTCTCCTTCCGACGGTTGGTCTAAAGTCGCTAAAATGCCCAACAAAGTCGATTTACCTGAGCCAGAACGTCCAGTAATTGCTACCTGCTCACATTCATAAATCTCTAAATCAATATTTTTTAAAATCGTAAACTGATTTTGGTTAATCTGAATAGTTTGTGTAACTTTATGGGCAGCAATAATAGGTTGTGGCATGATGTGGACAGTCCTATATGTTTAGTATTCGAGTTGAAACACAAATGTATAAATCTTATTTGTTTGGTCCTAAAAGCCTCTTACTCATCTCATTGAGCATGTTGCCCATGTTGGTCTCGGCAAAGACTATTTTAATTTTAGGAGATAGTATTAGTGCCAGTTATGGAATAGACCCTAAACAAGGCTGGGTACAATTACTACAAAAACGATTAGACCAACAGTATCCCAAACAACATAAGGTGGTCAATGCAAGCATGAGTGGTGAAACTACAAGTGGCGCTTTAGCGAGATTACCTAAACTTTTACAAACTTATAAACCAGAGGTTGTTGTTATTGAGTTAGGCGGCAATGATGGTTTACGTGGACAACCCCCACAAATGATTCAACAAAATCTATCTCAGCTTGTCCAATTAAGCCAAAAACAAAAAGCGCAGGTTATTCTTTTTGGTATGAAAATTCCGCCAAATTATGGAACTGCTTATAGCAAAGCATTCGAGAATAACTATAAAACTGTAAGTCAAAAATATCAGGTGAAACTGCTACCGTTTTTCCTTGATGGCATCGCTGGTCAAAAACAACTAATGCAAAATGACTTGATTCATCCAAATGCTCAAGCACAAACAAAATTACTTAATTTGGCTTATCCATACATAAAAGGTGCCTTATAGGCACCTTTTAGTTTTAAATTTTTTCAGTCTGCTCAGAAGTCAAAAAAAGTAACTTCACCGGTTTCTAACGAATATTCAGCACCAACAACAATCAACTCGCCTTTTGCGATTAGGCTCTCTAATACAGCAGAACCATGACGTAATTGATTGACCGAAGCAAAAACGTTTGAACGTACTGCATGACATGAAAGTTTTTTCAAATCATTCTTCAGATCAGTTTGCATTAAAATTTCAACTGATGGACGAACACGGTTCACAATTGACATTAAATTAGATGACGGTGGGTGGTCAGGATTCATCAACGTATCAATTGTTGCTTGAATCGCGCCACAATGACTGTGTCCTAATACAATTACAACGGGACAGTCATAACGCTCTGCTGCGAACTCGACGCTACCAACTTGTGAAGGGGCAACCACATTACCAGCAACACGAATTACGAATAAGTCACCAAGACCTTGATCGAATACCATTTCTGCTGGTACACGAGAATCTGAACAACCTAATACAATCGCAAATGGATTTTGGTCCTTTGCCATTTCAGCACGCTCATGGTGCGATAAGGTTTTTGCAAGGGAAGTATTTCCATTTACAAATCGTTGATTACCAGCTTTCAGACGATCTAAAACTTCTTGCGCAGTAGGCATTTTATATTTCCATTGTTTTTTCAAGGTTAGAAATTATTTTAATGTGTCAAAATTTGAATGTCACTGACAAAAAATAAATCCTTTGTTATGAAAAAATTTAAAAATGCCTAATCGATTTTAATCAGCTATTACTGCTCAATTCCCTACTGTTTAGTGAAAAAATAGACATACTTTAGTTCCTAGATTGACTATAATTTTCTTCATTCCAAACGTTTGGCAAATGACTCATTGGCAAAGTTTTTCAATAATTTTTCAAACTCGTTTAAGCTTCAAGGATGAAAACTATGACTAGGCTGTCTGCATCAATTAAAGCCTCCATGAAAAAAACTGCTACTGTATTGACTATAGCTTCTTGTAGCTTATTTTCAGTGATGAGTATTTCTCAAGCACGGGCAGCCGATAATATTGATATCAACTTTCAGACCATATTACAGCAAGAACGTAGCTGGGCTGGACTGCAAAGTAAAAAATTAAAAGTTGGTGATATCACTTGGTCATATAGTGAAGGTGGTTCTAGCACAAAGCCAACTTTACTGCTCATTCATGGGTTAGGTGGTAGTCGAGATAACTGGAACCGAGTAGCACATTACTTAACTACAAATTATCATGTCATTATTCCTGATTTACCAGGGAGTGGCGAAACAATTGTTGCTCAAGATTTCGATTATTCTGTTCCCAACTTAGCTGAAAAATTACGTCGATTTGTTGAAGCTGAAAATTTGAAGGGACCTATTCATATTGCGGGGCACTCGCTTGGTGGCTCAATTGCCCTACTCTATGCTGGACAATATCCATTTGAAACTAAGAGTCTATTTTTAGTTGATAGCGGCGGTATTTTCCGTTCTGCCAACACAATTTATCTCAAAGATCCTACCTATCTAAAACAACTTTTAGTCTCTAAAAAAGGTGACTTTAACTATTTGTTAAAACAAACCATGTTTAATCCTCCATTTATTCCTAAAGAGTTCTTACAGGCTCAGGAAAAACTGATGATTAATCAGGCACCACAAACACAAAAACTAGTTGATCAACTGATCGCACTTAATAAAGTCTATACTCCAGACTCATTTGCAGTGCTTACCAAAACCATTGATGCACCCACACTCATTTTATGGGGCAAACAAGATAAAATTATTAATGTAGAAGTGGCGAGTGAGCTCAAAAGCCTCTTAAAAAATGCACAACCTCCTGTCATTTTAGAAAACGTAGGCCATATGCCAATTTTGGAGGCTGAGCAGTTGGTTATTCAACAATATGTACCGTTTTTACTTAAAGTAGAAACAAATCAAGCGTCAAAAACGACTTCTCATTAAATAAAACTTCGGACTTGTGAGACCTTATGTCTACCCAACCAATCATTGAAAAACTTATTGAAGCTCATCTAGATTTTTTAGATGAGCAATTTGCTCAGACTCAAGTCATCCAACAAGAGTTTGAGCAGTTTTATCATTGGTTGGGTAGCCGGCAGTTACAACAATTGTGGACTTTTGAACAGATTCAACATCTTATTCAAAAGCAAATTTTAGATACACCCGCTTCTGATTTTCTAATTGAACAGATTGCAGAGCATATTCGCTTTGCACTCATTCATCCTGCAAATGACACAGCAACGGTTGAAGATGTTATTCCTGTCTTAACCATTGACCGAATTGCACAGTATGTTGCAAGTAAAGAACAGCATCGTAAAAAACTCATTAAAACGATCGTAAATAACCCTGCTTTTTCGGCCCTACTCACACAACTGATTCAGCAAACCATGCATGACTATCTAGATGAATCAATGTCAAAACGCGTACCAGGTGTAGGTCGTTTTATGAAAATAGGCAAATCGGTATTAGAAACCGTGACCGATTCTAATCTCGATGACACGATTAACCATTATTTGCAAAAGAATATTTTAAAACTCAGCCAAATGAGTGAACGTGTTTTAAACCAACATTTTGACAATGATAAGCTTTATCACTTTCAAGCTAATATTTGGCATAAAGTTAAAACGATGCCACTTTCTGTTTTAAAAAATTATATAGAAACTGAAGATTTAACCAAAACGGTTGGTTTAGGGCATGAAATTTGGGACCATATTCGTCAAACTGATTATCTAAAACAACAAGTCCATGATGGTATTTATACGTGGTACGCGCGTAACCAAGAACGTAATTTTGACTTGTTACTGCGAGACCTAAATATTGAAGAAAGCCTAGTACAACATGAACTTACTCAGTTACTTGTACCCGTATTACAGCAACTCATTACAACAGGACATTTAAGACGCCGTGCCCGTGTGTACTTAGAAAAGTTTTATTACTCTGAAAAAGCATTAGATATTTTAAATAACAAAGGCGCTTGAAGCGCCTTTGTCATAAGTCTTGTTTAGAAAGAATATTTTAAAGATGCATAATAAGCTCGACCTGGCTCATTGTAAGTTTGGCTAATTGAGTTACTATCTCTTAAAATTTGTTTATCAAATAGATTACTTACACCAACGCGTGTACTTATATTATCTGAAAATTTATAACCGACGTTAATTCCAGCAATACTATAGCTTTTTACAGTACTTGGCTTAAGTGCAGAATTTGCTCCACCTGAACCAATCCCCGATTCGAGTCTATTCTCGGCAAACTGGCGTGATTTTTGACGGCCATATTGAGTGAACACAAAATTCACATCTAACTGATCTGTAATGTCATAATCAAAAATTGAGTTAATCGTATAGTTTGGCACTAAAGATAATGGGTTCCCTGTCTGTTTATCTTTCGAGTCCATCATATAAGTAAAGTTGTTAGTCCAGCGGATATCACCGAAGTCTAATCCCAAGCTTCCCTCAAAACCTTGAATTAATGCTTTAGGCGTATTTTCCCAACGTAAGATATTCCATTTGGTATTGGTCACAGCGCCAGTATTTGCATTGGTGCTTGAACCATCTACTGTTCCAACAACATTTGTCCCAGCTATAATTTTATCTTTATAGTCATTGCGGAACCAAGTTAAGCTCGCATTCACGATATCCTTTTGGAACTGAATGCCTAACTCTTTGTTTACGGAAGTCTCGGGTTTTAGATCACCATTACCCTGTAATAAACAACGTGAATCAATATTAGCTGGGCAACCATTACCATTTGTACTTAACAAATACCCTTCGGCATTTTGATACATATTCGGTGCTTTATAGGCTTTTGCTACCCCACCTTTTAAAGTGAAATAATCATTGAGTCTTTGAGTAACGTTTAAGCTTGGGCTCCAATTAGAACCTGATTTGCTGTGATCATCGAAACGTAAACCTAATACCACATCAGTGCTGTCTGTAAATTTTAGGTTATCTTCGATATATGCAGAAGCAATACGTGATTCCATTTTACTGCGATTGCCTTTAGCTAATTGATCGCCATAACCCGAACCACTACTGTCTGTACCCTGATTTGTCGAAATATTATCTTTAAATCTGTCTTCAACCCATTCAGTACCTACTGTTAATACATGCGGTACATAATATTCAAAAGGAATATTGGCTTCACCATTTAATCGAAGCGTTTCTAAGCGTGAAGTGGCTTTGTCATCCAGATTATTAATTTTTCCTTCTGTGCTACCGCCCAAACCTTCAGGAAGGCGCTTATTGTGAGTTTTATCATATTGAGCAACGAGCTTACTTTTACCCCAAGACCAATCCCCTTCATGCGTTAATGCATAGCTATCACGGTACATAGTATTGGTTTCTTTACCGATGAGCTGCGAAAGAATCGCATCCGCTTGAGCATTTGCATTTAACTGAGAATCACCAGAATAAATATTGCCTTGTTTGCTAGAAGAAACATCGAGTAAGATAGTTTGCTGGTCTGTTGCCTGCCAAGCTAAACGGCCTGAAATATCTTTATTTTTAACGCCTTCACGGCCAGCTGCTGTACTGCCTATTGATTTATTAATATCGACGTCGTCAGCTTCTGTTTTATTATAATTACCGTATAAACGATAAGACAAAACGTCTTTAATCAATGGTCCACTTACGTTAAAGCCAACACGATTTGATGCACCTTCTTTAGAGTCTTCAGGTTGTGAAGTATAAAACTCTACCGAACCATGGGTTTCATTCGTCACTTTTTTAGTAATAATATTGACTACACCACCCGCAGCACCAGAGCCATAACGAGCTGCTGCTGGTCCACGTAAAACTTCGATCGACTCGATTGCTTCTGCTGGTACCCAGTTTGAGTCACCGCGTGTATCACGCTCTCCTTTCCAGCCATAACGAACTGAATTACGAGAATTAATCGGTTTTCCATCCACTAAAATAAGTGTATTTTCAGGCCCCATTCCACGAATATCAATTTGTCTATTATTACCACGCTGCCCTGTTGCGCTATTACCAGTTAAATTGACACCCGGCATACGACGTACATAGTCAGAAATATCATTACGAACAGGTAGCTTTTCTAAATCTTCTTTGGTAATCACCGACACACCGAGCGATTGCTTCACCTGCTCTTCAGCTGTTACAAAAATTGTTTCCAATTTCACAGGTTCAGCAGGCTTTTCTAATGCTTGTTCTTGCTCGCTTTGTGCAGCATAAGTCATAGACATCATATTTGCCAGTACTGAAACAGAAAGCACTGACTGGATAATACGCTTCGACATAAGTATTCCCAATATATTGATTTATTAAACATCTCTCATTTTCAGTTTCGCATTGTAACAAATACAAATAAAATTACAAATGATATTGATAATAATTATCATTATTTATATTGAATAATAAAAAAACCTCATATAGAGGCTTTTTTATTTCACTTTTCAAATAATTTTATTTGAAGTAAGCACCTTCAGCTTGTGTATGGTCTGTTTGGTCAACCACACGTTGAAGCTCAGGAATGTTTTCTTTTAAGGTTGTTTCTACACCTTGTTTTAAAGTCACATCAATTGCAGAACAACCTTGGCAACCACCACCAAATTTTAATACAGCAGTTAAACCATGTTCTGGGTCGTCTTGTACTTCTACCAAACTACAGTTACCGCCATGCCCTGCAAGACCTGGGTTAATTTCTGCTTGAAGAATATAAGTAATACGTTCTTCAATTGAAGCATCTGGTCCTACACGTGGCACTTTTGAATTAGGTGCACGGAAAGTTAACTGACCACCGAAACGGTCTTTGTTGTAATCAATTACAGCGTCTAAAAGATATGGAATAGACGGTGCATCAATGTATGCAGGAAAATCAGGATAGTCCTGTTTATAGTCCGTTGGTACCACTTCTTCTGGTGCGCTATATGCCATACAGCACTCTGCACGTGGTGTACCCGGATGTTCAACAAAAATTCGAACGCCAATTCCCGGAGTATTTTGTTTCGCCAATAATTCGTGCAAATACTCTTGTGCAGATGGTGTAATCAAAAGGTTCGGAATTTCTTCTGCAACAGCAGTGTTGGTGTTCTCAGTCGACATAACAATATTCCTCAAGCTGATGCCTTTATATTAACCGAAGATGAGGTGGATTTAAAAAAAATCAACTAAATTTGTCGGATTTATACACAACAGGGTTTCAAGTTGTATTTTTAATGGCATTATTGACCCCAGTATTGATCATTTTTTAAATATTTCTTATGTTGAATTTGCCCTTTAACCATACCATTACCCTTATTATTATTACGGTCGTCGTCTCTTTACTTGCTTTTAGCAATCAAAATGTTATGAATCGTCTGATCTTCTGGCCACCTGCAATGCAACGTGGACAATTTGATCGCTTCATTACACATGGCTTTATTCATGCAGATGGGACACATTTACTGTTCAACATGATTACCCTGTTTTTCTTTGGCAGTATTATTGAGAGTTTTTATCGCCAATATTTTTATGACATGGGCTTTGTGTTGTTCTATTTAGGCGGTTTAATTTTTGCGATTTTACCAAGCTATCTACAACATAAAAATGATGCAAACTGGGCAAGTCTTGGAGCTTCAGGAGCGGTATCTGCTGTTCTATTTGCTTATATTCTGTTTCAGCCATGGAAGCTAATTTTTGTATTTTTTATTCCTGTACCAGCGATTATTTTTGCGGTTTTATATGTCGCTTATAGCATTTGGGCCGGCAAACGTGGCAATACTCATATTAACCATAGTGCCCATTTATGGGGTGCGGCTTACGGCGTAATTGTAACAATCTTGATTGAACCAAGAGTGATTCCGCATTTCCTAGATCAACTTACTCGTTTGCCATTTTAAACTGAATATTTCTGAAAAGCCCTAAATGGGCTTTTCTTTTTTTCTCATTTATTTATGAGCATAAATACTCAGACATTTTTCTGATTTTCTTTGATCAATTCCTTGTTTTGATTGCAAAAACCATCTGATTAAACTCGTGCACAATTCTTTTAATAATTCAGATGATACAATGAAGTACAAAGCTCTTTTATCTAGTCTTTCAATTGCATTATTTAGCTTATCTTTAGCTGGCTGTAACGATAATGATTCACAGGAAACCACGGTAAGTACTCCAAAGCAGCCCAATATTCTGTTCATTATGGCTGACGACTTAGGCTATTCAGATTTAGGAGCCTTTGGTGGTGAAATTCATACGCCTAATATTGATAGTTTGGCACAAGAAGGCCGACTTTTAACGGACTATCATACTGCACCCACTTGTTCCCCTACTCGCTCGCAACTCATTTCAGGGACTGACCACCACTTAGCAGGTATAGGTGCTATGGCAGAGCTTACTCCTGACTATTTAAAAGGGCAGCCAGGCTATGAAGGCTATTTAAATGAACGCTCTTTATCAATTGCTCAAGTACTCAAAGACAATGGTTATCGGACGTATATTAGTGGTAAGTGGCATTTAGGCTTAACCCCTGAAACCAATGCACATGCCAAAGGTTTTGATCATTCATTTACTTTATTGCAAGGTCTAGACCATCACTTTAAACAAGCTCCAAGTGCCTTTAAACGGAACTCGACGTATACCGAAGATGGACAAATTATTCCTGTTTCAGCGTTACCTGATGACTTCTTCTCGACCAACTATTTTACCGACAAATTGCTGAGCTACTTAGAATCAGGCAAAAATAGCGGCAAGCCATTCTTTGCCTATGCTGCTTATACCGCACCTCACTGGCCTATACAGGCGCCTGCTGAATACCGTGACAAATACCGTGGCGTTTACGATGTTGGCTACGATGCCATTCGCAAAGCACGTATAGCACGCCAAAAACAGCTTGGAATTATTCCGGCAAACTTTGAGGCCGCAGAACCAATTGCGACTCAGAATGCACCACAAAAATATGGAAAATGGGATGAGTTAACAGCTGAGCAGAAAGCACTTGAGGCCCGAAAAATGGAAATCTACGCAGGTATGGTAGAAAATCTTGATGCCAATGTAGGACGAATTATCCAATATCTAAAACAAAATAATCTTTATGAAAATACTTTAATTTTCTTTGTTTCTGACAATGGTGCAGAAGGTTTCATTCGTGGTGGATATGGCAGTGAATCTGGTTTTGATAACTCTGTAGCAAACGTAGGTACCCCTACTTCATACCACTATATTGGACCACGTTGGGCCGAGGTCAGTGCAGCACCTTTCCACTTATGGAAAGATACGGCGGGCGAAGGTGCAACCACAGCACCT
>NZ_ALOW01000020.1:0-56787 GCF_000292385.1 Acinetobacter sp. GG2 | reverse complement strand
TTGCGAAAGTAACTGCATAATCACTTTTCAGTGAAAAAAGCGCTCCTTTTGGAGCGCTTTTTTTTGCTTGTTGTTTGACAATTCAATTTAAAGCTGGCCTTAACTGATACTTCAATGTCCTTATTTGCACTTAAGCCTTTTTATTAAATTTGTATGATAAGAATCAAGAAAATGAACAATAAAGTTTATGTAACTTAGGTTACTGGTAAGGAGCTTTCGATATGAACGCTAAAGTGAATATTACGAATCGTGCAGGAGCGAGCTTTCCAGTACGTCGTATGAACTTTGACTTTAATGATGTACCAGAATACTGGATGAATGGTTCTGCTGGACTTACACATTTTATGACAGCATTATCAGCATTGTTTCCTGCTGGTGAGAAATTCTTCATCGATAGTGTACGTGCCGTACGTTATCATCCAGCTATTAAAGATGATGAACTGCTACAAAAAGAGATTAGTGCTTTCATTGGGCAAGAAGCAATGCACACTCAAGAGCATGTAAATTTTAATGCTTCTGCTCAAAAGTTTGGTCATGATGTAGAAACATTAGAGAAATTCACTGATACAGCGATTCAAACAGCCATTAAAACTTTTGTAAAAATTGTTAAACCTTTTGGCATGACAAAAGAAATGGTGGATTTGACTGCTACTACTGCACTTGAGCATTTTACAGCTACTATCGCTTCACAATTATTAGTAAATAAGAACATTCAAGAGCTGATGACTGATGAAACCATGTCAACTATGTGGTATTGGCATGCAGTTGAAGAAAATGAGCATAAAGCTGTAGCTTTTGATGTATACGAGGGTGTATTTGGTAAAGGTGTAAAGGCTTATGCTTTACGTACGAGCTCTTTAGTATTTGCTATGACTTTAATCTTTTTGATTCAGTCATCGTTTGTACTTCGTCTTTTAAAACAAGATAATAAATTAAACTTAGCTGAGCTGTCTGTAATTTATAAATATGGTTATAGCCCATCGAAAGGTATCATTACAGGTATGGCGAAAGAAATGCTTGCTTATTTTAAACCAGGTTTTCATCCTAATGATTTAGATACAGTTAGCTTGTTAAAAACATGGAAAGCTAAACTTGGACTTTAACCAAAAAATAAAGTGAAAAGGGCTGTGAATAGCCCTTTTTTGTTGCCTTAAAAGTGCGACTCATTTTTAAAATTATAGAGTTTTATTTTGATTCAGAAAGGGACTTTTAATGACCTCATCTGATAATTCGCTGTCCTCATCTGCACTTAAATAGCATTTTTAAAAGCGTATTATTATAAATATTAAGAAAATAAATAAGGATATAAGTGAATTTTTGGTTCACTTAAAGGAGTCTAACATGAATGCTAAAGTAAATATTTCTAATCGTGCTGGAGCAAGCTTCCCTGTACGTCGTATGGACTTTGAATTTGATCAAGTTCCACGCTATTGGGCAAATTACGATGCAGGATTAACTCACTTTATGACAGCATTATCGGCTCTTTTTCCTGAAGGTGAACAATTCTTTGTAAATAGCACGCGTGCTGTTCGAAATGATCCAAAACTTGCTGACCCAGCTCTTCAAAAGGAAATTAGCGCTTTTATTGGTCAGGAAGCAATGCATTCGAAAGAGCACTTAGCATTTAATGCTTCAGCGCAGGCTTATGGTTATGATGTTCGTCATATGGAAAAGCAAACTGGAACAGTCATTAAGATGGGTACGGCTGTTGTAACCAAATTAATGAAACCTTTTGGCTACACCAAGGAAATGATTGATTTGACAGCAACCTGTGCTTTAGAACATTTTACTTCGACCATTGCAGCTGAGCTTCTACAAAATCCTGAAATTCAGGCTATGGTGCAAGACGAGACTATGTATCATTTGTGGATGTGGCATGCAGTTGAAGAAAATGAACATAAAGCGGTAGCTTTTGATGTTTATACAAGCATGTATGGGCAAGGTCCGAAAGCTTATTTTATGCGTTCAACTGCTTTAATTATTGCCATGGCTTTAATCTTCGCAACTCAATCATACTTTACTGCTAAGTTACTCAAGACTGATGAAAAGTTAACTTGGAAAGATACCAAATACATGCTTAAGTTTATGTATGGTCGTAAAGGTTTTATGACACGTCAAATTCCAGAATTGCTAGACTTTTTAAGACCAAAATTTCATCCAAATGATTCGGATACCACGGCTTTATTAGCAACTTGGCGTGAAAAGTTAGGCTTCTAATAAATCACATAGAAAAAGAGCAATTTAATTGCTCTTTTTTTTTGCTCGTTTTTTCTATTTAAATTTCTATAATACGTTTAACTAGAAATCTGTAAATGTGTTGAAATTCATGATTCGTACTATGCAAGCCTCCGATGTGGATAGTGTTGCTCAAATTGAAAAGCTTGTTCAGACACACCCATGGTCAAGACAGCAATTTATTGAATCTTTGAATTCTTATCAATGCACAGTGATTGAGTTAAATAGCAAAGTAGTTGGATTTTGTATTTTACAACCCGTTTTAGATGAAGCAAATTTATTACTCATGGCAGTTGATCCTAAAATGCAAGGGCAGGGTTTAGGATATGAATTATTAAGTGCTTCAATTGATCAATTAAAAAATGAGCCAGTACAAATCTTTTTAGAAGTCCGTGAAAGTAATAAAGCAGCTATTGGTTTATATGAAAAAACAGGCTTTCACCAAATTGATCTGCGTCGCAATTATTATCCTACTCAAGAAGGTGGGCGTGAAAATGCGGTGATTATGGTAAAAACCTGTACTGATGATTTCGCATCATTATTTTAATCACTTATCTGTTTGCATTTGATAAGAATAGATTAAAACTATTTAATAATTAAGTTGTTCCATTCGGAAGGTAAGGTTGTCATAAGAGATGTGCCTAACTGTTGGATCTCTTCTGGTGACAATGATCTATTTAAACGGCGCCATTGCCCATCTAGTAAAAGTTCTAAAGGTGTATATTGCGATTTGTAGTTCATTTTTGCAGAGTGAGGTACCCAATAGCCTAAATAAAGATATTCTAAGCCAAGTGATTTTACATATTCGATTTGATTCAAAATCGAATAAACACCTAAAGATCTACGGTGCTCATCTGGATCAAAGAATGTATAGACCGCTGATAAACCATCATCCATAAGATCACATGTAGAAACACTGATCAGACGGTTATCTTTCCATAATTCCAAGAAGAAACTATCTGTGCAGCTATGAACTAGAAATTTTTCAAACTGATCTAAACTCGGCGGAAACATATCGCCATCGGCATGGCGCTCATTAATATAACGTTCATATAAATCATAATGAATTTGTGCAGCTTGCCGTGTTGGTAGAACAGTCATAGTAAGATCTTGATTTCGTTTCCACGCTTTTTTTTGCATGCTGTTCATTTGGAAATCGGCTACAGGAACACGACAAGACAAACATTGTCTACATAAATGGCATTCAGGACGGTATACAAAGTCGCCACTACGACGAAAACCTAAACGAGAAAGTTCAGAAAGAGTCACCACATCAATTCGATGAATCGGGTCTAAAAAGACCATACGTGCTGATTTATTTTCTAAATAGCTGCAATCGTGAGGTGGAGTAATATAATACTGCAGATCATTTAAAAGGGACTTCGGGTGATATGATTTCATGATTGGTCCCTCCTGTTATCATTCCATTAATTTTGCATTTAATGCTATTGTTTTACTTGAAAATACACGTTCTTGATACTTTTTCCAATTGATAGAGGGGTGAATAATTACATCTTGTAACGATTTAAGATATTCCTGCCGAGAAAGTGTACAAGCCCCAAGACTAATTAAGTGACTATTTACCAGTTGGCAGTCGACCCAAGGAAGCTGATTTTCTTGACCGATTAACATTAAAGTATAAAAAGCCATTTTAGAAACATCGGTTTGGGTACTAAACATAGACTCGCCAAAACAACCTTTCCCGATCGTTACCCCATATAAACCACCTACCAACTGTTCATCTTGCCAGACTTCTATGCTATAGCCATAACCTGCATTAAACATTGCTAAATAGCCCTGAATAATATCTTCGCTAATCCAAGTTTCATTAGCATAACTTCGAGGTAGTGAACATGAGCGTATGACCTGTTCAAAAGCACGGTTTACCGTAATGGTGTAATCATACTTTTTCATATTCCGAATGAGCGATTTACTTGGTTTATAGTTTTGAGGATAAATCACACAGCGTGGTTCAGGACTCCACCAACAAATAGGCTCATCTTCATTAAACCATGGAAACAAACCATGGGTGTAAGCTTCATATAAAGTAGAAGGGGAGAGGTCCGCTCCGATACAAATTAAACCATGACCATCTGGATCAGCTTCCTCTGGATCTGGAAAAATATATTGAGATAGAGGTAGTTTATTCATAAGTCTAAAATAATGTGCGTTTAAAGGTTATGCTATAAAAATTAATATGAGCCAGCCAGTAATTATTATAAATGATAAAAAAACAGCCGTTATAAAACGGCTGTTTGTAAGATCTAAACTTAAAGGTTGTCTAGATATTTCTCTGCATCTAGTGCTGCCATACAGCCTGAACCAGCTGATGTAATCGCTTGACGGTAGATACTGTCAGCTACATCACCTGCAGCGAAAACACCTGCTACAGAAGTTGCTGTTGCATTACCTGAAGTACCACTTTGTACTTGGATGTAGCCATCACGTAAGTTTAATTGACCATCAAACATTCCTGTATTTGGTTTGTGGCCAATTGCTACGAATAGACCATGAACTTCTACATCTTGCTTAGTGTCATCTTTGGTTGATTTAAGGCGAACACTTGTTACGCCAGTATTATCACCCAAGACTTCTTCAACTTCATGATTCCAAACGATGCTGATTTTGCCTTCTTTTTCTTTAGCAAATAAGTGATCTTGTAAAATCTTCTCAGAGCGTAAAGAATCACGACGGTGTACTAGAGTTACATGTGAAGCAATATTTGATAGATAAAGTGCTTCTTCAACAGCAGTGTTACCACCACCAACAACCATTACTTTTTGGTTTTTATAGAAGAAACCGTCACATGTTGCACAAGCACTCACGCCTTGGCCCATAAATTTTTGTTCAGACTCTAAACCAAGGTATTGAGCTGTTGCACCTGTCGCAATAATTAATGCATCACAAGTGTACTCTTCCATATCACCTTTAAGAACGAAAGGACGTACATTTAAGTCCACTTCGTTAATATGGTCATAGACAAGTTCGGTACCGAAGCGTTCAGCATGCGCTTGCATACGTTCCATTAAAGCAGGACCAGTCAAACCTTCAGGATCGCCCGGCCAGTTATCAACTTCGGTTGTTGTTGTAAGTTGGCCACCAAGCTGTAAACCAGCAATAAGTGTTGGTTTGAGATTTGCACGAGCTGCATACACAGCCGCACTATAACCTGCAGGGCCTGAACCGAGAATAATTAACCGAGAATGACGAGCACTCATTGAGGGTATCCTTATTTATTTCGAGAATTTTGAAAATTATACGTGAAATTGCCGACCAATAGCGTGAAATCGATGTGGATAATATTGATCAGGTCAATCGAATTAAGTTATATAACAATATAGAAGAGCCTTATGTTAACAACAACTGTAAAGAATCATGCACCTTTTTTGTAAGAACAGGTGCATAATATAAAGTTCATTCGTTGAAGATCTGAAATGTTCGTCTTCACATCTCTAAACCAATAATTAAATGGGTTACAGGACAGTATATGACTGCGGTGTCAAGTGTTTATGCACAGCGCTTATTGATGACATTATTCTTGGTCTCTTTTGGTATTTATATGTTTCTGGCGACAGTAACGTATACGCCATTTGATCCGGGCTGGATGCATATTTCAAGTGATACTCAGCAAGTATCTAATGCAAGTGGTATTGCTGGTGCATGGATTGCAGATTTGCTGTTTGGCTTTTTAGGCTGGGCAAGTTTGCTTATTCCAATTTTCTTGTTTGTTGAAGCCATTCAAGTCTGGTGGCCGCATAGTTTTCTAAACCGCCCATTTCGTTATGCTGCTCAATTCTTCTTAATTCTTGTTGTGTCGAGTTTACTCTATTTACACTGGAATGTACCTGCAGATACTTTAGATAATGCCGCAGGTGGGATTATTGGTTATGAATTGGGGCAGAGCTTATCTCAAGTGCTAACAATTTATGGTGCGACACTCTTTTTATTGGTTTTTGGGGTGGTTTTGTTCACTTTAGCATTTGGGGTGCAGTGGAGCAAAACTTGGGTTACGCTCAAAGCGATGCCAAGTTATTTACAAGACTTATTCTATAAGAACGTATCGCCAAATGAATCTGCTTATGATTTAACTACACAGCCTGCAAATAAAACAGCAAAGGTAAAAGTTGCAGAGATGCCTAAGGCCGATGTTGCTGATGAAGCAGAGCCAAATGTTCAACCAGAAAAAACACAAACAAAAGTTAGCTCTACACGACACGATGAAATGGCAGAGCGTTTATTTGCCGATGTTTTAGCAAAAGAGCAAAGTCAGCCTGAAGCTGTGGAAGAAAAGCAAACTCCTCAACCAGAAAACTTTGAACATACACTTGAACAAGCTCATCAGCTTAAAAAAGATAGTGAGCGTCTGGTCGCTACCGGTGAAGTTTGGCGCGCTTTGCAACGTGATGATGCAAGTCATAAGCAAGAAATTGACGCCTTATTAAGAGCAGCTGATGATTCAAATGAACATCCAAGTCATGAGCAGTTCCAAGAGGTAGCTTATCAGGCTAAACAAACTCAGCCTCAAGTCTCGAATACTCATCAAGGTTTAGATTGGAATGATGATGAGATTTTTGATGAGTTACTTGCCGCAGTTCCAAATAGTAAAACTGCGACTGATGTGCATACACCGTTCATTCAAGACCATCATGTTGAACCAGTTGTAACGCCGCAAACATCTCATGCATCAGTTGAAACATCTGTAGCTCCATCGAATTTAAATCAGCCACCTAAAAATTTATCAAATGAACAGGTGTTTGATGATTTTGATGACTTGTTAATCGATGAAGATATTGCTCCAGTAACTCAACCGGTCAAAGCAAGTAGTTATGCTCAATCTTCAGCATTTGTACAAGCACCAATTCAAACTGCGATTGGTGCAGAGAAACTTTCAAAAGAAGAGTTTATTGAAGCTTGGCAAGAAACTGCTGGAAAGCCTGAGGACGATCTTGAAGATGAGTTCGATTTTGATGCGCCATTAACTGATGCATCTGGTCGACCAATGTCTCGTGCAATGCAGGTAGCCAAGAAGCGTTTAGATTTACCAACATTACCGGGCTTTGAACTCCTTGATAAGGTTGATCCAAATAAGAAAGTTAACTTTACCGAAGAGCAGCTTTCTCGTTTGTCTGAATTGCTTGAGATTAAATTACAAGAGTTTAATGTTAAGGCTCAGGTGGTTGAAGCTCAGCCAGGTCCAGTTGTTACGCGTTTTGAATTAGATTTAGCACCGGGTGTTAAAGCATCTAAAGTGACTAATATTTCCCGTGACTTGGCGCGTTCAATGTCTATGGCTTCGGTACGTGTTGTAGAGGTTATTCCGGGTAAACCATATATTGGTATTGAAGTACCAAATAGTGCCCGTGAAATGGTACGTTTGATCGAGCTATTGGAAACACCAACATATCGAGATCCAAGCGCACTGATTAGCATGGCAATGGGGAAAGATATTTCGGGTAATCCAGTATTAACAGATTTAGCAAAAGCACCGCATATGTTGGTTGCGGGTACCACAGGTTCGGGTAAATCTGTTGCGGTTAACTCGATGATTTTATCGATGTTACTTAAATATACGCCAGACCAGCTACGTTTAATTTTAATCGATCCAAAACAGCTTGAACTTGCAAACTATAATGATATTCCGCATTTATTAACGCCTGTAGTGACTGACATGAAAGATGCAGTTAGTGCATTAAATTGGTGTGTAAATGAAATGGAGCGTCGTTATAAGCTCATGTCATTCCTCAAAATTCGTAAGTTAAGTGACTACAACCGAAAAGTTGAAGAAGCAATTGCAAATGGGGAAGATTTGATTGATCCAACATGGAAGCCAAGTGACTCAGTGACACAAGAGCGTGCACCTCGTTTAACGCCGCTACCATCAATTGTAATTGTGGCAGATGAGTTTGCCGATATGATCATGCAAGTAGGTAAGAAAGCGGAAGAAATGATTACGCGTTTGGCGCAAAAATCTCGTGCTGCTGGTATTCACCTTTTACTTGCAACTCAGCGTCCATCGGTAGATGTTATTACGGGTCTTATTAAAGCCAATATTCCAACGCGTGTAGCTTTACGTGTAAACAGTAAAATCGACTCACGTACTATTTTGGATGCAGGTGGTGCAGAAGACTTGTTAGGTCATGGTGATATGCTGTTCTTGGGGCCAGGTAAGATTGAGCCAGAACGTGTACATGGTGCATTTATTAGTGATGATGAAGTGAACCGTATCTGTGACGCATGGCGTGAACGCGGTGAACCTGACTATGTAGATGAGATCTTGACGCCATTTGATGAAGAGCCTACTTCTCGTGGCTTTGAAGAGGGTGATGGTGCTTCAGACCGTGATGCGCTTTATGATCAATGCGTATCGTTTGTTCTAGAAACTCGAAAGGCATCTACATCTTCATTACAGCGTAAGTTTAGCTTAGGTTATAACCGTGCTGCCCGTATTATCGACCAAATGGAAGAGAACGGTATTGTGAGTGCTATGGGTGCCAATGGTAAGCGAGATATTTTAGTTTAATATCTTCACTTGAAATAAAGCCTCTTCGGAGGCTTTTTTTATAGTTCAAAATAATAGCTCTGAACTGAAAGTTTGAGATTTTATCAAATAGTAAAAAATGCTAATGTGTGCTTCTAAATAAAAAACAATGAAACAAATCAGGAGGACAACATGCTAGTCGCGTTAATTACGTTAGCTTTTATTCATTTTTGTGCGCTTATTACTCCAGGGCCTGATTTCTTTCTAGTATCGCAGACCGCGGTAAGCCGATCTCGTAAAGAAGCAATGCTGGTTGTAGCAGGAATAACAGCAGGCGTTATGTTTTGGGCATCTTTAGCACTGATGGGCTTAAATATTATTTTCGAGAAAATGGCCTGGTTAAAGCAAGGGTTACTCATCGCAGGTGGTTTGTACCTATGTTGGTTAGGCTATCAAATGTTACGTTCGGCATTTTCAAAAAATCAGCAGGAAGAGGTTACGGAGGTTGAGTTGCCTAAAGCACCTTACTTATTTTTTATGAAAGGATTGCTGACCAATTTATCGAATCCTAAAGCTGTGATTTATTTTGGTAGTGTGTTCTCTTTATTTTTAGCTAATCCTCAGCTTGATCAAGTTCATTGGTTGCTTTTTATTATTGTGTCGGTTGAAACGATTTTATGGTTCTGCTTTGTGACATTTATTTTCTCGTTACCGAGTTTCAGAGTAGCTTACCGTAATTTTTCAAAATGGATTGATGGTATTTCAGGTGGTATTTTCACTGTATTTGGTATTTTCCTCATTGGAAATCGCTAAATCCAGATAATAAAAAAGCCTCTTAAAGAGGCTTTTTTATGTTTAAGCTTAAGCAAACTTTGCCAAAACTTCTAAAAATGGTGCCGATTGACGAGGAAACTTAGCAATCACGTCATGGATGCGTTCACCTTCAGGATCTGTTGCATTGATATCTCGTCCATCTGCAACAAATTTAGTCAAAAGACGTTCATAGTCATTTGGACGCATATGTTTGAAAGCATGGTAGAGCACATGAAAATCTGCGTTCACACCATTTGGAGGAAGTTGGTTGAGGTAGGCAAAAACACGCTCATCGGACCATTCTTCATTGAAAGTTGCTGGCTGTGATAATGCCATGACAATCTCCTCATTTTAAAAAAGGCAAAATAACTTGCGTTATTTTGCCTTGATTCTGATGTGTTGAATAGTCAGAAATAGAATTATCGTTCTTCAGGTAAATTGATATTCATTTCTAACATTTCGATATTTGCTTCAGAACGAACTTGCATTTGGATATGCTGTTCGCCTACACCGCTGACATAACGACTCACCACCTGCATGATTTCTTTCTTCATTTGGTCAATCTTGTCTTGGCTTAAGCGACGGCCTAAACCTTGTTCTGATGCAACAATAACTTTTAAACGATCTTTAGCAGTTTGAGCACTTGATGGCTTTTCGTCACTGCTAAATAATTTACTCCAGAATCCTGCCATATCTACGCTCCAAATAGTCGTGCTAACCAGCCTTTAGGTTGAGCTGTGATGTGTCGATAAGGGCGTTCTTCGCCAAGAAAGCGAGCAACCAAGTCATCATACGCTTGGCCAGCTTTAGTTTCTGAATACAGAATAACTGGCTTACCTTCGTTTGATGCTTGTAATACGCTTGGACATTCAGGAATAACACCTAATGTCGGTACGCGTAAAATATCTTTAGAAATATCATCAATCGTCAGCATTTCCTGACGGTCAGCACGTTCAGGGTTAAAACGTGTAATACATAAATGCTTACGTATACGTCCTTCGTTGTGTTCAACTTTTTTAGTTTTACTGTCTAACATTCCGATGATGCGGTCAGAGTCACGTACTGATGAAATTTCAGGGTTTGTCACAATGATTGCTTCATCTGCATGGTACATTGCTAAAATTGCACCACGCTCAATTCCAGCAGGTGAGTCACAAATAATGTAATCAAATTCTTGAGCAAGTTCGTCAATCACACGAGCAACACCTTCGTCGCTCAAAGCATCTTTATCACGGGTTTGTGAAGCCGGTAAAATGTAAAGGTTTTCGATATCTTTATCGCGAATAAGGGCTTGTTGCAGACGTGCTTCATTGTTAATTACATTGACAAAATCATAAACAACACGACGCTCACACCCCATAATTAAATCAAGGTTACGTAAGCCTACATCAAAGTCAATCACAACAGTTTTATGACCACGAAGGGCTAAACCTGTTGCAAAAGATGCACTCGTTGTAGTTTTACCTACACCACCTTTGCCTGATGTTACGACAACAATTTTGGCCACCGAATCCACTCCTATTATGGTCATACATACACCCTTAAAAGGGCTGTTTTTTGGTGATTTGCTTAATAAACTAAAGTTCTAGAGCTTCAAATTCAAGCTCTTGCTTTTCATTTAAATAAATATGTACTGGCTTTTTTACCACATGTTTAGGGATATCATCTGCGACACAATATGTTCCGGCAATGGAAACGAGTTCAGCCTCTAAAGATTGGCAAAAAATACGTGCAGCAGCGTGCCCACCCGCACCAGCAATGACTCTACCACGAACCGTGCCATAAATATGTATATTTCCTGAAGCAATCACTTCAGATCCACTATTCATGCCAGCTTTTAAAATAATATCGCCTTGGTCTTGTACAAGAGATTGGCCTGTACGCAAAATTTCATCATGATAAGAGGTAATATGGGCAACTGCATTATTATTTAGTGGTTTTTTTGTTTCGGCTGAAGCTTGTGCAGGTGCCGGTTTCTCTACAATTGCGACTTGCTCGGCAGTTGCTTTAATACGTTGTAATGGCTGATCTGCTGGTAGTACAGGGAACTGAATAGCGCGTGCTTCATCACCCAAGATACCATCAATAACTGCCATTGGTTGCAAACCTAAGCTGACTAACAGCTGAATTAAAGCAATCAACTCTTGTTCAACAGTACTATCTATAATAACGAGGGTTCCCTGATAGGACCCTTCATTTAATATGTTTGATAATTGCTGGCGGATCACATCATGATCATTCGTATCGAAGGTTATCCTGCTAAAGTTAACCATTCTGCCGGTAATCCGGATATCAGCCATAAGTCTTCCTTCAAGGCGTTAAAACGAGCTGTAATATCGTTAAGTTTATTGTAAATAGAGCAAATGCTAGAACAAATCGTGCCAATTCTCTAGCGTGTTTCATAAAAAATTAAGTAAATGCTTATTCTTTGATTCGATCACGCTCCGCAAGGGTTTGTTGCCACTGTTTGACCTTAACTTGTTTGCGAATTGCTTCTAGGCTTTCAAACACCACAGACTCTACAAGTTGCTCAAGCTCACGGTTATTAATATTCACGTTACTTATTTTTTCTGAAATTAATTGATAAGTTGCATTAGGCTGTTCTTTTGATCCTTCAACTAATGGTTCAATTAAACCTGCACTGATATTTTCACCAAGCCTTTGACCAATACTTTGGATTTGCTGTTCGATACGACCACCCACTAAAGGAATTAAGCGTAATAATTGAGTTAACTCTGGCGTATCCTCTATTGCCTGATCAACAATTTGCCCAACGCCTTTTGTGATTGCTGGCTTTTGTTCTTTTAAAGCAGTCGCTAATGATTCTTGCAATATAGAGGTCAGGGTAATTGTAAATTGTTCACGATGATGATTAACCAAGTCGTGAATAATTTGTTTATGTGTTGAGCTAGTCTGTAGCTCATTTCGAATGCCATCAATAACCGTAATAACAACACGGTCAGACAGTTCTTCCATAACGACGCGATAATAAAATAGTCCGTTTTTTCTCCAGCCTTCAGGAATAATAGGATAGCCTAATTCATATAAGCGATAGGCAATAATACCAGCACGAAACAAACGTAAAAAACGCAATTGAGGAATGATGGCTAAAATTTCATACCAGTGAATAAATGGGAAGAAGAACCAACGTTTATGGTGTTTATAAACAATAGAAATGCCCCAACGGACAAGAAATTCAGTAATTAAAAAGCCAATAAACCAAGCTTCTGTCGTAATTACCCATGGGTGTAAATAGGTTTTATAAAAGCTGAGTACTTGGGGCAAGTGAATATGTTCAAAAAACCATGCCCCAATACTGCTCATTAAAAAGAAATTTGCTGCAAGACAGAACAGATTGAAAATAATAATAAACACCATAAAGATGTCATAAACCAAAAACAGCTTAAATGAAATGCTGTTTGGATCCATATGGTAATATTTTGCTTGTTTTCTGGAACTGTTTTGCATAGCTATAAATGCTTTTAATGAGTTGAAGTAGTATATCGAGCTTTCATTTGTTCGATAAGTTGATCTTTTTCAGTCCAAAGCTCGTGTACCCATTGTTGAAAACGTTCACGATAAACTGGGTCATCTTCATAGTTACCACCGAGTACCCAAGCTGGTATTTCAATTTTACGAAGATTTACCGCAATTTTTGAAACATCACCTAACCAGAAGTCGCCATAGCCCGGTACACCGTCAGGGTAGACAATCGTCATATCAACCAAAGCATCAATTTTGTCGCCCAAAATATTTAGAGCCAACGCCAAACCACCTGCTTTAGGTTTTAACAAATGTTTATATGGCGAATTTTGTTGATCATGTTTTTCTTGAGTAAAACGTGTACCTTCTAAATAGTTTAATAACGTAAAAGGTTGGCTCAAGAGTTGCTCGCACGCTTTGCGTGCTTCCATCATATCGCGGTCTTTGAGCTCAGGGTTTTTCGCAATTTGCTCTTTAGTATGACGCTTCATCATTGGGAAGCCTAAAATTTTAAAGGCTTGACCAACGAACGGAATAAAGATGAGTTCCCATTTGGTAAAAAAACGGGTAAGGGGCATACGTGTTAAACCAAAGTATTGATTTACTGTCGTATCAACCCAACTTTGATGGTTACACGTCATTACATAACGGCCTTGCATACTCAAATCAAGACCTTCATCGATTGTAATATCCCATTTTAAATTAGGTAAAACATGATCAATGAGCCAGTTATTTACACCAAGCCAGCTATTTGTAATTTGAATATTGGTTTCATCAACTTTAGACGATTTTTTTAACAGCTTAGTCAAACCTAAAGCCAATACAGGTGGTCCATGAAAAAAAGTACTACCTGTGATGACTGTACCTACAGTGAGTCCACGTGTAATTTTTTTTAGCGCAGATTGCTTATTGGGTGCAGTTGACATATAAATGACCCCGAATATCTAAAATCCATGGAAAGTTGTTCAACTATAACTATCGTGAAATGAAATACAACGATAT
Source organism: Acinetobacter sp. GG2 (assembly GCF_000292385.1). Lineage (NCBI taxonomy): Bacteria > Pseudomonadati > Pseudomonadota > Gammaproteobacteria > Moraxellales > Moraxellaceae > Acinetobacter > Acinetobacter sp. GG2. The sequence continues at coordinate 42,776 of NZ_ALOW01000020.1, read as the reverse complement.
CTTAGATAACAATGAAGAAATTGTGATGAGTGCACATCTTAAAGTGCATCAAAATATTACAAAAAAATAACTAAACTGTTTATTATTAACAAAATATCAATGTTTTATACTTCCTTTTTGTTTCATTATTCATCCAGACAACAAAACACACAAAGTGAGGAGGCATGCAATGCGTGCACTAGTTATTTCAACAGTCGTAGGGGCAGCAGTAGTATTATCTGGTTGTCAGACAACAGGTAACAACCTAGGTGGAATTGAATACGATAAAGCCGCATTAGGTACTTTAATTGGCGCAGCAGCAGGTTATGGTATTTCTAAATCAAGTGCAAACTCTAGCCGTCAAAACAACCGTGCTGCGGCAATCGGTGCAGTTCTTGGTGCAGCTGGTGGTTTATATCTTGATAACAAAGAGAAAAAATTACGTGAGCAAATGGCGGGTACTGGCGTAGAAGTAGGCCGTAACCCAGATGGTTCTGTTCAATTGATTATGCCAGGTAGCATTACTTTTGATACGAACAAATCAAACATCAAACCAAACTTCTATGCAACTTTGGATAAAGTAGCTCAAACATTAGCTGAAGATAACAAGAGTGCGATTTTAGTTACTGGTTATACAGATAACACCGGTAATGACTCTATCAACATTCCATTATCTCAAGCACGTGCTCAATCAGTTAAAATGTATTTAGCTGGTAAAGGTGTATCTTCTACCCGTATTGATGCACAAGGTTATGGTTCTTCTAACCCAATCGCAGACAACTCAACTGCTTCTGGTCGTGAACAAAACCGTCGCGTAGAAATCAGCATTTATGCTAAACAATAAGATTTAATTTATTGTTTCGAAAACCACCTTCGGGTGGTTTTTTTATGGGTGCAGTACAAGAAATAATCACGACATTCTACGGCGCATAAATTGCATTATTAGACATCATTTATACATATCCGCAGATTTATTATTGGGATTCTAAAAAAGAGATGACTATAATCATGCTCGAAAAATTAAGAGGTAATACACGATGTCAGCTGCCAGTCAATTGAACGACAAGCAAGAAGAAGCCATGAAATATACTCAAGGCCCTTTATTGGTGCTTGCTGGCGCTGGTTCAGGTAAAACATCGGTAATTACCCGTAAAATTGCCTATTTGGTGCAGCATTGTCGTATTCCTGCGCATCGTATTACAGCGATGACATTTACCAATAAAGCCGCACGTGAAATGAAAGAGCGTGTAACCAAGCTTTTATCACGTGAAGAGGCAAAAGGCTTATCTGTTTCGACTTTCCATACGTTTGGCTTAAATCTTTTACGTTTAGAACTTAAAAATTTACCTTTAAAAGCTAATTTTTCGATTTTGGATGCAGATGACTGTAAACGTATTTTGATGGATTTGATGCATCGCGATAATTTGTCTGGTGCAGAAAGCAAAGAATTAATTGCCAAGGCAATGAAAAAAATTTCAGATTGGAAGAACGATCTGATTTTGCCTGAACAAGCACATTCGACGTGTGAAACTCCTGAAGATGTCCAGTTTGCGCATCTTTATCAACTTTATGAACGTAATTTACGTGCCTACAATGCTGTCGATTTTGATGACCTGATTGTTATGCCAACCCGCTTACTCCAAGAAAATGCAGAAGTACGTGACAAGTGGCAAAACCGCGTTCGTTATTTATTGGTCGATGAATATCAAGATACCAACACCGCGCAATATATTTTAGTGAAACTGTTGGTTGGTGTAATGGGACAGTTCACCGCGGTAGGTGATGACGACCAATCGATTTACGCATGGCGTGGAGCGAAGCCTGAAAACATGGCTTTGCTTAAACAGGATTTCCCAAATTTACATATTATTAAGCTTGAGCAAAATTACCGCTCGACCAGCCGTATTTTGAAAGCTGCGAACTGCGTTATTCAGAATAACCCGCATATTTTTGATAAGAAATTGTGGAGTGATAAAGGCCATGGTGAGGTCATCAGAATTATTACCTGCCGTAATGATGACGATGAAGCTGAACGCGTAGTCAAAGACTTACTGACTCATAAGCTGATGAACGGTAAGAACTGGAAAGATTACGCTGTATTGTACCGTGGTAACTTTCAAGCACGTGTATTAGAAACCCAGCTTCGCCAAATGCAAATTCCTTATAAACTCTCTGGCGGTACATCATTCTTCGCTCGTGCAGAAATTAAAGACGTGATGAGCTACTTACGTCTTATTATTAACCCTGAAGATGACAGTGCTTTCTTGCGTATAATTAATACGCCTAAACGTGCGATTGGCCCAGTTACTCTTGAGAAGTTGGGCTTATTCTCTCAAGAAAATAATTTATCTTTACTTGTTGCATCTTCTGACCAACGCTTAAGTATGGTTCTTCCTAAAAAAGCAGAAACTCAATTGCATGAGTTTGCCGACTTTATTGCGACATTTACGCGTGAGTTGCTAGAAGATGATGAGCCTGTGCCTAAAGTTCGTCAAATGATGAATGAAGCGGGTTATATCGATTATATTCGTGAACAGTCTGCAACGCCTGCTCAAGAGAAAAGTAAACTCGATAACATCGAGAATTTATTTACCAGTATTCAAAATCTGATTAATCGTGCAGAAGATGTTGATGAAAAGAACATTGAAAGCGTTATTCGAAAACTGGTCTTGCTCGATTTGTTAGAACAGCAGCAAGAAGAAGAGGACACTGACAAAGTAAACCTACTTACTTTGCATGCAGCAAAAGGTTTGGAGTTCCCATATGTGTACATTATGGGACTTGAAGAAGAGCTTTTACCGCATAAAAACTCGATTGCAGCTGAAACCATTGAAGAAGAACGCCGTCTTATGTACGTGGGTATTACCCGTGCACGTCAAGGCTTAACTTTAACTTTGGCAGAACAGCGTAAAAATGGTGGTCAAATGAAACAAATGACCCCAAGCCGTTTCCTTGATGAGCTTCCGCAAGACGAGCTCGAATGGTTAGGGCGTAAAAAGAAAATTGCAGCAAATGTTGACCCTAAAGAACAGGCTCAACAATATTTGGCAAATTTAAAAGCTTTATTAAAGCGTTAATTTTTTTAATTTTTAGGAAATCCCATGAAAGTTCAAGTTAAATTGCTCGATCCGCGTTTAGGTAAAGAATGGCCTTTACCTTCATATGCAACAGCAGGATCAGCAGGTCTAGATTTACGTGCCTGTTTAGATGAAGCAATTGAAATTGAACCAGGCCAAACTGTATTGGTTAAAACAGGTATGGCGATTTATATTCATGATGTGAATTTTGCTGGTTTAATTTTACCGCGTTCAGGTTTAGGCCATAAACACGGCATTGTTCTTGGTAACTTGGTTGGATTAATTGACTCGGATTATCAAGGTGAATTGATGGTTTCAGTTTGGAACCGTGGTCAAACGACTTTCCGTTTAGAACCGGGTGAGCGTTTAGCACAGTATGTTTTAGTTCCGGTGGTTCAGGCTGAGTTTCAACAAGTAGAGGAATTTGAAGAAACTTTACGCGGTGCTGGCGGCTTTGGTCACACGGGTAAACAATAATTAGCTTATAAAAAATGATTGAAAGAAACGCCTGTTTTACAGGTGTTTCTTTTTATGTCTTGAATGTTACAATGAATTATATTACAAAACGCTTTACTCATACTCTTTTAACTTTTTAGCAAATATCCTTTCAAACTTTGAATACTCTATGTTTTTGCGATAGATCAGATTGATCTTTAAATAGAAGATACGCTATGAATGTAAGACACTCATTTCCAAAAAATATTTTCCGTGCTTACGATATTAGAGGCAAACTTTCTTATTTAACTACGGACGTTGTTCGTTCAATTGCCTACGGATTGGCACAACAATATAAACAAGCAGCACAAACTCAATTAGTGATTGGCTATGATGCCCGTCTCACAAGTCCATCTTACGCTCATTTAATTGAAGAGATGTTAATAGAGCAGGGTTTAACAGTTACAAATATTGGTTGCTGTTCAACCCCGATGATGTATTACCTTGCACGTGAGTTTGGCGGCAACGGCATTATGGTAACCGCTAGCCATAATCCTAAATCAGATAATGGTATTAAATGGATATTAAAAGGGGAACCTCCATCCCCAGAAATGATTCAGCAAGTCGGTGAGTTTGCGCAAACTTATGTTCCTGTTCATCCAATATCATTATTAGAATTATCAACCGCTCAATTTAAATCAGAATTTTGCAAAAAATACCAACAAGCTCTTTTTAACGATATTCAACTCAGACGCCCATTAAAAGTAGTGCTTGATGGTTTACATGGTTCGGCAGGGCATTGCTCAAAGCTGGTACTTGAGAAAATGGGATGTGAAGTCATTGCTTTACGTACTACCCCAAATGGTGAATTCCCAGATCATGCTCCTGATCCATCCTATGCAGCACATTTAACGAATTTACGTAAAGCAGTAGTGGAGCTACAGGCAGATATTGGTATTGCGCTTGATGGTGATGGCGATCGTGTCGTATTACTCGATGAAAAAGCAAATATTCTGACAGCGGATCGTCTTTTATCACTCTTTGCACAAATGTGCCTAGAACAGCAACCAGATAAAGAAATTGTATTTGATGTGAAATGTTCGCTTATGGTTCAAAGAACTGTAGAGCAACTACGTGGTAAACCGAAAATGATTCGTACTGGAAGTAGCTTCCTTCGTTCATATTTATCCAAGTCTAAAGGGCAAGCTATTTTTGGTGGTGAATACGCCGGTCATTATGTGTTTAATGATGGTCGTGGTTTTGGATATGACGATGGAATATATGCTGCACTGCGTGTAATGGAATATTTTACTCAATCTAAAGCAAAAACTATTTCTGAGTTATTTTCTATTTATCCTGAGAGATGCTGTACCGAAGATACCTATATCAGTACTCACCAATCAGACCCTAAACATGTACTACAAGATATTGAAATTTTGAGCCATCGTCTAGGCGCACATATTAGTAAAATTGATGGTGTACGTCTTGATTTTGAGGATGGTTTTGGCATTATTCGAGCATCAAATACAGGTGAGTATTTTACCGTAAGATTTGATGCTGATAGTCCTTTACGTTTAAAGGAAATCCAGCAAAAATTTATTGATATGTTGCAAGAGCGTTACCCGCAAATTGCACAAGAACTTTCTGAAGCCTAAGTAAGGAGAGGCGCAATGCCACAACATCAGCACCTTGGCGTCGACAAAGCAAAAATCTTAATTGAAGCTTTGCCATATATTCAACGTTTTTCCGGTAAGACGCTGGTGGTGAAATACGGTGGTAATGCGATGACTGATCCAGAGTTGGAAAGTTCATTTGCCCGAGATATCGTTTTACTTAAAACAGTGGGTTTAAACCCGATTGTTGTGCATGGTGGTGGCCCACAAGTTGACTCTTTCCTAAAACAATTAGGTCGTGAGTCTGATCGTATTGACGGTATGCGTGTGACCGATGAAGCCACTATGGAAGTGGTCGAAATGGTATTAGGCGGTAGCGTAAACAAGTCGATTGTTAATTTAATTAATAAGCATGGCGGACGTGCGATTGGCTTAACGGGTCAAGATGGCAATCTATTACGTGCCCGTAAATTATTAATGGAAAAACAAGAAGAAGACGGTTCGATCAGACATATTGACTTAGGTATGGTGGGTGAAGTGACTGGAGTAAAAACAGATGTATTAGAGATGTTTACTCAAAGTGATTTTATTCCTGTTATCGCACCATTAGGTGTTGATGAAAAAGGCAATACCTACAACATTAATGCTGACTTAGTTGCTGGTAAAGTTGCGGAGGCATTAGGTGCGGAAAAATTAATTCTGCTGACTAATATTACTGGCGTGCTTGATGAAAACAAAAATCTGTTAACAGGTTTAAGCACCCAAGAAGTTGACCGTTTAATTGAAACTGGCGTGATTTATGGTGGAATGATTCCTAAAGTCGGTTGTGCGCTTGATGCAGTCAAAGGCGGTGTTGTCAGTGCTCATATTGTAGATGGCCGTGTACCACACGCGACATTACTTGAGATTTTTACAGATCACGGTGTGGGTACGCTTATTTCTAATCGTACAAATGCTTCTCACTAAAGTGAGTATTTTTATGAAAAGATCACGCTAAGTGGTCTTTTTTTATGTCATTTAATTTTGGTCATTTTTTTGTCATGAGCTTTGACTAGTGTAAGGGGTGTCACTAGGAGCGTTCATTATGCTGGAAAAATTTAATCAATATCGCCAAACCTGGACTTTACCTCTAAATCGTCATAAGACTACTAATCAAACACAATTTCGCTTTGAATGGGTTGATAATTTAAAAGAATTACAAGATGTACAACGGTTCCGTGCACAACAGTTTAGTAAACAATTTGGCATTCATTTTGAAGATAATTTAGATCAAGATATTTACGATTTTAGTTGTGAGCATGCAGTATTACGGGAGAAATGGACGGGAGAGATTGTGGCTTATACACGACTTAAACTCTTCCAAGGCCATGAAATTGGACAAAGCTATAGTGCCCATGAGTTTGATATTGTTCCTCAGTTATCACACTTACCAAACGTATTGGAAATAGGGCGTACCTGTGTGCATCCGCGCTTTCGTAATGGTAAGGCACTTTCTACGCTTTGGATGAACCTTGCACCTAAAGTGTTGTGGTCAATGCGTGCTAAATACTTGATGGGCTGTGTGAGTATTCACCTTCAGGATAATTTGGCTAGAGCTTACTATACGCACCGCCAGATTCAGCAATTACCAGATGCTAAAACTATCGATATTCGTTCTAAAAAGATTTATGAACCTGAATATCCAGAGTTTAGTTTTCCTCAAGATGAGCGCATGCCAAAACTGTTCCAAATGTATTTGAGTATGCAATCTAAACTGTCTAAAGAAGCTTTTTTCGATGATAAATTTAATTGTCTGGATTACTTTGTATTCTTAGAAGTGAATAAAATTGCTACTTCATTTGTAATGAACAAAATGGCTCAACGATAAAGATATCTTATATTTTGTAATAGCGAGCGCATATTGGGATTTACAAGCTATTTTACTCTCATGCACAATAGTGCGTATGGGGTAATGAAGCGAAAAGTTTAGAACAATATGTGCCAGCTATTAGGAATGAATTGTGCAACACCAACGGATATCACTTTTTCTTTCCGTGGTTTTTCACAGCGCGCAGGAATTACCTCTGACCATAGTGATGGCTTTGGTATCGCTTTTTTTGAAGACAAGGCATGCCGTTTATTTGTAGATAACCAGTCTGCGGTTGAATCGCCAATTGCCGACCTTATTCGTAATTATCCCATCAAATCACGCAATGTGATTGCGCATATTCGTAAGGCGACCCAAGGTAAAATTACACTGGAAAACTCGCATCCATTTATTCGGGAATTATGGGGACGTCATTGGATTTTTGCTCATAATGGTGATTTACATGATTTTGATCCACCTTTGAGTGGACGTTTTACACCTGTAGGTAATACAGATAGTGAAAGAGCATTTTGTTATTTATTAGATCAACTGGTAGAAGTATTTGGTTATGAAGAGCCAAGTCTTGAGCAAATATTTGAAGTATTAGAAAAGATTTCTCCGCAAATTGCAGAATATGGCACCTTTAATTTCTGTTTATCTAATGGTAAAGCTTTATTTAGTTATGCAATTACTAAATTGCATTGGTTAGTCCGAGAATATCCATTTAACAATGCACATTTAATTGATTTAGATGTTGAAGTTGATTTTAGTCAAGTGACTACACCAGAAGACCGAGTGGCAGTCATTACCACTGAGCCTTTAACCCATAATGAAAACTGGACAGCTTATCAACCGGGTGAAATGATTTTATTCCAAAATGGAATGCCTATAAAAAAAGCAATAACACATGTTGAAAGATTAATACGTGAAGAGAAAAATCCGGAACTTAAACGTATTACTCGTGCAGATCAATATTAATTTTAACTAAAATAAATATAATTCTTTTAAAAACATATATTTTTATTTACTTAGCGATAAAGTATTTTGTTTAAAAAATACTTTATCGTTTTAGTTGGTTAATATTAATTAATTTTATGTAAATCAATACTTTGGGGTTTAATTCATTTTTATTATATAAAGCCGACAAAATAGGTTTGTTTTTATTTATCCCCTTTAACTATAAAATGCGATTTATGCAACAGTCATTGAACATCATTGGGGGTGGTGTATGAAAATGAAATGGGCTTTAGAATATAATACCGGTATTGAAGTTATTGATGAGCAACATAAACGAATACTTGATTATATTAATCAGATTGATGATGTAAAAGATGATGAAGATAGACGTCGTATTAAAGATGTTTTAGATAATATTATCGATTATACGCAGTCTCATTTTACTTTTGAAGAAAGTTTACAAGAAGAAGCCGATTATAAATATAGAGTACCTCATAAACGTGTACATGACTTATTTATTAAAAAAATTGAGCTATATCGTGAACGTTTTGAAATGGGTCATACCATTGAAGCTGAATTACAAGAAATTTTGGCTAAATGGCTCATTAATCATATTCAACATGATGATGCCGATTATGTAGGAGCAGTAAAAGAAAATATGATGGGAATCATTAGAGAAAAGGAAAAGAAGAAAGGAAAAAACTGGTTCGCTCGTTTTTTCTCATAACTTTAACTAGAAAAACTCTAAATTATCGTTAGCGCGGCAAACTATCGTTTCGGTGGTTTGCTTTTTTTATGGCGCAAACTTTGATTTTCATGCATGAGACGGGCAAAATATCTATAGACTTTTTCAAGGAATGCATAATGCAGGACATACCTATGTCACGTTGGTTATCGCCTCTTATGGCGTTTTGCTTATCTTTTGTCATCATGGCTACTTTGGCCCCAACTATGGGCATCCAGATTGATCGTCAGCTCGATTTCTGGTTATTGTGGTTTGGTACAATGTTGTTATTGGCATTACCAGTTTGTTATTTGGAAATTGCTTTAGCAAAACGATCTAAAACGACCGCTTTAAATGCGCTATCGAGTCTAACTCGTGAAGCAGATAGTTCATCTAAATGGCGTGTGGTTGGCTGGCTTGCTGTTGTTTTTATTCCTTTCTTAGCTGGTAATGTTTTGAGCACTGCAAGCAATATATTAGTTGCACAATTTGCTCCAAGTATTTCTGGGCAAATTATTTTTGCAGGCCTTGCTGTTGCTGCCTTAGTACTATCTTTTATTCCACGTCAAATTCTTATTTTATTAATGACTGTTGGAGTAATTGCTTCTATTGTGTTGGCAAACATGATGGGAACGACTTTACAACCTTGGCATTGGACCAATGTTGAGTTCAAAGAGTGGGGTAATGCAACTGTACTTGCTCTTGTAGCGAGCGGTTTGGGTTTAGGACTTTACTGGCAAAATACAGTGGGTACAGTTAAAGCAGAAGACGGTGCAACTAAAACTGTGCTGCCAATTTGGTTGGCCCAGCTCATTGCTGTAATTGCTTTTGGTTTCTTCTCGCTTCAAGCTCAATTACCTGTTTTGACGTGGATATTTACAGGTGTGATGACATCTGCGCTATTTGTGCAATTGGCGCGCGAACAATTAGCTCAGCGTCAGCTCATGATTGTTTTACAATGGGTAATTATTGTTGTCGCAATTGCTGTTTGGGCAGTGCCTGAACTTCATCACTTATTTACGCTAATTCTTATGCTTTGGGGCTTACTCATTAGTTTGATCTATGCCATTTTTGCTGGCTGGATTATGAAAATTAGCCATTTGCGTAAATCAATGAATTTCAGCAACGAGCTTTTCTATAATTTATGGCGTATTGCTGTACGAATTGTTTTGCCACTTTCAATTGTTCTGGCAATGGTTGCCGTAATTGGACAAAGTATTTAATGGAACGCACTCAGCAAGTTTGGGTGGCTTTTGCCGCACCAGAACAACAGTTTCTCATTTCTATTCCATTTGTAGAGGGCATGAGTGCTTTGCAGGCAGTACAAGCAAGTGGTTTGTTAAATCAAGTTGAATTGCCAGAACCTCTTCAGCTCGGTGTTTTTGGAGTAAAAGTAGAAGCGGATACAGCATTACATGCGGGTGATCGAGTTGAGGTTTATAGACCTTTAACAATTAATCCAAAAGACATCCGCCGTAATCGTGCAGCGAAGAACCCTGTAGGCCGCTACATTAAAAGTAATCGCTTTAAGCAATCAGCTCAATAAGCAAAACCCCTCAAGTTTTTTCACTTGAGGGGTTTCTTTTTATTAGAAAAAACGATTATAGTGGCGGGGCAGTTAAAATCGCTTCTTTAGAAGCTGGTAAACCTGGTTGCGATTCTGGAATAGTCTCTAAACCTTCAATTTTAGTTACAGTTCCAGTACTATCAAAGTAAATTTTTAAATGCTGACCATGTGCTGCGGGGATTTTCGCTTTTTTAGCATATGTTCCCGGGATATAGTTGTAGATATAGTCCCAACGTTGTGGATTGAGAGGATCAGTCACTGTTGGGCTACCAAGCAAAAAGCGCACTTGCTGGAAATTCATGCCGACTTGTACTTGAGAGGCTTGAGCTTTAGTCAATGGAGTCCCCTGAGGAATATCAACCTTATATACACCAAAGATTGAACAACCAGCTAGGAGTGAAGTGACGAATAACGTCAGCACGAGTTTTTGCATTTTGCTACACTATCCCAATAAATTATGATGCATTTGATCAAAGGATAGATCATACTTCATCTAAATTCTATTGCCTATTCCAACTTGAGATTTGTTGAGAGACCTTTTTTCATGCCTATTTCCAATCAAGATTTGCGCAAAGCTGGACTTAAAGTTACCCTTCCACGAATTAAGATTTTGGAATTATTAGAAAATTCAAAACAACATCATCTTAGCGCTGAAGATATTTACAAGACTTTGTTAGAGCAAGGGGAAGATGTCGGCCTTGCGACAGTTTACCGTGTGTTAACACAATTTGAAGCTGCGGGCATTATTCAACGTCATCATTTTGAAAATAACCATTCTGTTTTCGAAATTATGCAAGAAGATCACCACGATCACTTAGTTTGCCAAAACTGTAACAAAGTTATTGAATTTACTAATGATGTTATCGAGAAAGAACAGCATGCTGTAGCAGACCAACATGGGTTTACCTTAACAGGTCACTCATTAAATCTCTATGGTTACTGTAATGAACCTGAATGTCAGGATGCATTGCGCAAGAAATAATCGTTTTCACATAAAGAAAACAAATAAAAAAGGAAGGTTACGTTTAACCTTCCTTTTTTTATGAAGAAATTACTGGCGGTCAAAAGTCAAATGCTGTTTTTCTTCTGCAATTTGATCTGGACCTTCATTTGCAAGCTTAATCGTCAAACGTAAATCGTTTGGTGAGTCGGCATGTTTAAGCGCATCTTTATAAGTAATTTGACCTGTTTTATATAAGTCAAATAAAGCCTGATCAAAGGTTTGCATACCGAGTTCACGTGAGCGTTTCATTAAATCCTTAATTTCATGAATTTCACCTTTACGGATGTAGTCTGAAATTAATGGTGAGTTAATTAAAATCTCAATCGCCGCACGGCGTGAATTTCCATCTGGCGTTGGAATAAGCTGCTGCGCAATCATAGCTTTTAAATTAAGTGATAAGTCCATGTAGAGCTGGCTATGACGGTCACTTTCAAAGAAGTGAATAATACGGTCGAGTGCTTGGTTGGCGTTGTTAGCGTGCATGGTCGCTAATACAAGGTGACCTGTTTCAGCAAAGCCAATTGCGTAGTCCATGACTTCACGAGAGCGGATCTCACCAATTAAGATGACATCGGGTGCTTGTCTTAAAGTATTTTTCAAAGCAATTTCAAACGAGTCAGTATCAATACCGACCTCACGCTGAGTAATAATACAGCCCGCATGTTCGTGAATAAACTCAATCGGGTCTTCAATAGTAATGATATGACCTTTAGAGTTATGGTTACGATGGCTGATCATTGAAGCCAACGAAGTCGATTTACCAGTACCTGTTGCGCCTACAAAAATAATAATACCGCGTTTGGTCATTGATAAATCTTTAAGCACAGAGGGTAACTGTAAGTCATCAATCGAAGGAATTTTAGTTTCAATTCGACGTAGAACCATGCCTGGCATGTCACGTTGCTGAAAAGCACTCACACGAAAACGTGCCGTTTTGTCACGATTCATAATGGCAAAGTTACATTCACGAGTGTCCGTAAATTCTTTACGCTGCTTCTCACTCATAATCGAATGTAAGAGCTGCCCAATCACTTCGCCAGAAAGGCTATTCTTTGAAATGGGAACAATTTGACCATTAATTTTCATAGATGGTGCAACGCCATCTGTAATAAAAAGATCCGATGATTTTTTTTCAACCATCAGGTTGAGCAAGTCATTAAAATCCATAATTGTACTCTCGCTATTTTGTTATTTTTATAGGAATGATTCAGGTTGTTTAGCCGCAGTACGTGCAGTTTGTGGGCTAATTACGCCACGTGACACTAAACCTTTTAAGCTTTGGTCAAGCGTTGTCATGCCATAGTTAGCACCAGTTTGAATAGCTGAATACATTTGTGCGACTTTATTTTCACGGATTAAGTTACGAATGGCAGGAATACCAATCATGATTTCATGTGCTGCCACACGACCGCCACCGTTCTTTTTAAGCAGAGTTTGTGAAATAACAGCTTGCAAAGATTCAGACAGCATGGCACGTACCATGTCTTTTTCTTCGGCAGGGAATACGTCAATTACACGGTCAATGGTTTTAGCAGCTGATGTGGTATGAAGCGTACCAAATACCAAGTGACCTGTTTCGGCAGCTGTAAGGGCCAAACGAATCGTTTCAAGGTCACGCATCTCACCGACCAAAATAATATCAGGGTCTTCACGCAGTGCTGAGCGAAGTGCTTCATTAAAGCCATGTGTATCACGATGGACTTCACGTTGGTTAATGAGGCATTTTTTTGACTGGTGTACAAATTCGATAGGGTCTTCAACCGTTAAAATATGGTCATAACGGTTTTCATTAATGTAGTCCATCATCGCTGCAAGCGTGGTTGATTTACCCGAACCTGTTGGACCTGTAACTAGGACAATCCCGCGAGGATAGTCACAAATGTCTTTAAAGATTTGACCTAAGCCTAAATCTTCCATGGTGAGTACTTTAGATGGAATGGTACGAAATACTGCGCCAGCACCACGGTTTTGGTTAAATGCGTTCACACGGAAGCGTGCAACATTCGGTACTTCAAAAGAAAAGTCTGTTTCGAGTTTTTCTTCATAGTCACGGCGCTGTTTATCGTTCATGATGTCATAAACAAGGCGATGTACATCTTTATGTTCTAAGGCTGGTAAGTTAATACGGCGAACTTCACCATCGACACGAATCATTGGTGGCATGCCAGCAGATAAATGTAAATCGGAAGCGCCATTTTTCACAGAGAAGGCGAGTAGCTCTGTAATATCCATAATTTCCCCAAGTAAATCAAAATATGTCATTATTTTGTAGAATAATATACGGCTTTCACCGAGGCTTACCAACACCTCGCTTTAGGTGAAAAGCAAAAAAGTTTTTTGAAAATGAGAACCTTGTCAATGAATTACCTGCAAGATGCGCGACAGCACGTATTACAGCAAATTAAAACTGCTTGTGAGCATGCTCAGCGTGCGACTGAAACTGTGCAACTTTTAGCCGTATCAAAAACACATCCAAGTGAAAGATTGCGTGAAATGTATGCAGCAGGGCAAAGGGCATTCGGCGAAAACTATTTACAAGAAGCTTTGGACAAAATTGAAGCTCTGCATGACTTAGACATTGAATGGCATTTTATTGGACATGTTCAACGCAACAAAACTAAGCATTTGGCTGAAAAGTTTGATTGGGTACATGGTGTAGACCGTTTGATTATTGCAGAGCGATTATCTAACCAACGTGGTGATGACCAAGCTCCACTTAATATTTGTTTGCAAGTGAATATTGATAGACAAGACAGTAAAGATGGCTGTGCACCAGAAGAAGTTTCTGAATTGGTTGCTCAAATAAGTCAACTGCCGAAAATCAAGCTGCGTGGCTTAATGGTGATTCCGGCACCTGACAATACTGCTGCTTTTGCAGACGCTAAAAAACTATTTGATGAGGTGAAAGGGCAACATGCACATGTGCAAGACTGGGATACATTAAGCATGGGAATGTCAGGCGATTTAGATGCTGCAATTGCAGCAGGTTCAACCATGGTCCGTGTAGGAACGGCGTTGTTTGGTAAGCGTGACCCGATTGAGAAAAAATAACTTTTACGGTTTAGCTAAATATTTTGTGGTGGAACTGTAATCAATTAATTTAAATTTAATTTTCCTCGCTTATAACCCAAATATTTTATATTTGAGTGTGTAATGTATGGATTTGTTGCATGTTTTCATTCTGGCAATTATTCAGGGCTTTGCTGAATTATTGCCGGTTTCTAGTTCCGCACACGTTATTTTAGCTGAAAAGTTAATGGGGTATGATCCATCTGCACCTGACATGACCTTCTTACTTGTGATGTTGCATACAGGTACAATGTTTGCAGTGATTGTTTACTTTTGGAAATCTTGGCGTAAGACCTATTTTTCTTCTTGGGAAAGTTTTAAAAAACAAGCCTTCTATATTATTTTGGCAACGCTCATTACAGGCGTACTCGGTTTAGCGCTCCAATCTATGATTAAACATGTGTTCTTCGGCGGCGCGAGCAGCTTCGAAATTGAACATTTGTTTAGTAACTCTAAACTCATGGCAGCTGCGCTGATTTCGGCAGGTGTACTGATTATTTTATCTTCGCGTTTAGATCGCGGACAGCAAGGTGAAATTAGTTTGCGTAGTGCTTCTATTATTGGGGCAGTGCAGGCGTTATGTTTACCTTTCCGTGGCTTTTCACGTTCAGGTGCAACAATTTCTACAGGGCTATTTTTAGGTGTATCTCGCCAAAAGGCTGAAGAGTTCAGTTTTGCGCTGGCTGTCGTTTTAACACCAGCAGTGATTTTAAAAGAATTATATCGTTTAGTTCACGCTCAAGGCTTACAAACTGTAGCTCATGGACAAGTGTTTCATTCGATGGTTCCAAGCTTGTTGGGTATGTGCTTTAGCTTTGGTGCTGGTCTTTTGGCGCTAAAATGGTTGTCTTCATGGTTAGAACATGGCCGTTGGCATTTGTTTGGCCTGTACTGTATTGGTTTCGCAATTGTTGTACTCTGCGTGAATTAATTTTTTGATGTTTTAAAATAAAAAAAATTAGCAAAAGACCATACAAGAAAAAGGGGCGTAAATAATACGCCCCTTTGTTCTATAAGATTCAATCAAATTTAAGATATGAAATCCTAATAATTAACCCACGACCTCAATGGTACTTGCACCAGCACCGAGTGGTTTCACTTGAATTTGTACAGGAATACGCTCATGCATTTCTTGAATGTGTGAAATGAGAATGACCTGACGTCCCTGATTTTGTAATTGGTCTAAAGCATTCATGACCATGTGCAAAGATGATGCATCCAAAGTACCAAAACCTTCATCAATAAATAGAGATTCAATTTTCATTGAACCTGATGCCATATTGGCGATCGCTAAAGACAAAGCCAGCGCAGTTAAGAATGACTCACCACCAGACAAAGAGGCAACTGAGCGAGTTTCCCCATCCATGTCGTGGTCAATAATCGCAAGACTTAAAGACTGATCTAGGCGTTTAAGCGTATAGCGCTGAGATAGCATCGCCAGTTGCTGGTTTGCATGTTCAACTAAAATATCTAAATGATATTGCTGTGCATAATCACGGAACTCTTTACCTTTAGCGTCGCCAATGAGTCCTGAAATTTTGCTCCAGCGATGTTCTTCTTGCTGAATATTCTGAATTTGCTCGGCGTATTGTTGCTGCTTGGCAAGATTTTGCTGATGTACTTCAAGCTTAAGTTTAAGCCGATCACGTACTTCAAGTTGTGCTTTAAGCTCTGCAATATTGTCTTGAATAAGGCTAACAAGCTTTTCATGTTCAATATCTGGCTGAGTTTGTAAATGCTCGTTCAATTGCTCTTGCATGGTTTTTAAGGCAGAAGAGGCTTCACTCAATAAACGCTCGGCATGATTAAGACGGTTACGAATATCTTGCTCTTGAGCTGAATTGATCTTTAGCAGTGCCGTAAGATCAGTTGCCTGAAAATCAGCGCGGGTCTTTAACCAGTTTTGAATTTGCTCATCAACTTGCTGCTGATGCTGTGCAGTGTGTTGATATTGATGTTTAAGTTGATCGAGAGCTTGTTTTTGCTGCTCAAAATGCTGTCTGGTTTGTTCAAAACGTTGTTTAGCCTCATGATACGTCGTTTGTTGCTGCTGACGTTTAGCGTCGTGCTCAATTAACCATTCGTGCGGTTTAATGTCAGCACGGCCTGTCATTTGCTGAATGAGTGACACCGCTTTTTCATTATTTTGTTGACCTTTAAGCGTAATCTCTTTGAGATTTTGATCGATCTCATCAATTTGCTTGGTTAATTGCTCAAGATTGGCAACTAACATTTTAAGGTCTTGTTGCTGTTGTTCAAAACGCTGTGCAAGCTGTTCTTGTTGTTCAAGTTGCTTGGCGCGTGCATCAAGAATAGTCCAAGTCTGCTTAGCCGTTTGGCTACTCGACTGCTGCCATGCGTGTTGTTCAGCTTCCGATAAACAATCAACAATATGCTGAACTTGTTGTTGCCATTGCTGTGCCGTATTAAGCAAACTTTCATTACGTTGAGTCGTTTGAACGAGCTGATTGTGTTGTTTAATGGCTTGAGTTAAACGCACGTTTTCTGAGTCAAATGAACTGATAGCAGTTTGCGCGGCTTGTCTGAGTTCGTTAAGCGTTTGCAAGATTTGTTCAGGAGTTTGATTAAGCTCAATGTGTAATTGATTGAGGTTAAACGTTTGCTCAAGCTCTTGCTGCAAGCTTGATTGTTTGGCTGTAAGTTGAGTTAAGTACTTCTGAACTTGTTCAAGCTCGGCACTACACTGGGTGAGGACATGTTGCTGAGTTTGCAATGTATTAAATTTAGTTTGCTCTAACGCTACTGCCTGTTGCTCTTGTTGTTGCTGCAAGTCGAATAAAGCTTTAGAAACTGCACTGTCATCAACACGATAGGGATGATCTGTGCTTCCACACACTAAGCAAGCTTCGCCGTCTTTAAGATCGGCCCGTAACTTTTCGATATTTTCTGTGTGTAATAAACGCTGCTGTTGTAAAACGTGCTGTAACTTTTCACGTTCAGTTTTTGCTGTTTGGTACTCTTGCTCAGCTAACTGGCAAACGGTTTTCAGCTGCTGCTCTTGGGCTGAGGTCTGCGTTTGTTTTTCAGTGAATTGCTGAAGCTCAGCATATAGTTCATGATAAATTTTTATTTTTTGCTGAATCAGATCTAACTGAGTGATTTGAGCAAGTTTCTGATCTTTGTCTTTACGCTGTTGATCAAGCTTTAACTCAATCTGTTCAACGGTGCCTAGTGAAGCTGTCAGTTGTTCAAGTTCACTTTTAGCTTCCGATAGCTTTTGGCGAGCAGAGGCAGGGTTGCCAAGCTGTTGTTCAATCGCTTCATAATTTTGAATAAATTGTCCAAGCTGATGTAGATGTGCTGAGAGGCCTTTGTCTAATACAGCGTATTGCTGAGTCTGAGTAAGCTGCTGTTGTAAATGAATTTTGTTCTGCTCAAGTTGTACAATCTGCTGTTGCAAAATATTTTGCTGTTGTTGCACTGGACTGAGTTTCTGTTCAAGTACGTTTCTTTTTTCTTTGCACTTTTTATATTCATCGGCAATAAAGGCACGTTCTTGAATAGACTGTCGAACTTGATTTAAAGCATGTTGATGCTTTTGCTCAAAATCGAGCGTCTGTTTGAGTTCTTGTTCGGCAAGTTGATATTGTTTTTGTCCCGTTTCAAAAATTTGCACCAACTCATCAAACTTGGTTTGAGCTTGCTGAATTTGTGGCTCAAGTTGTTGTAACGTTTGTAAGTTTTGAGCTTGCTGAAAAACTTGTGGGCGTATTTCAGAGAAAACTTCGAGTCGTTTTAATTGCTCACGTTCACTAGCCAATTGTTGATGATGATTTTGCTGGGTTTGAAACTGTTGCTGTTTAGCCTGAACTTCTTGCTCAAGTTTTGCTTTACGTTCAAACCATTGTTGTTGTTTGTCTAAGATTTTTTTTTGTTGTTCTAACTGTTGTTGGTTTTTTTCGGCTTGCTGATATTGTTCGGTAAATGCAGCAATCTCTTCATCAGACAAAATTTCAATATGGCCTAAGAACTCTTCAAGCTGTTTACGCTGCTTTGCAATATCTGCTGTTTTACGAAAAGCCAGTTCACCGATTTTGGCGAAAATGCTGGAGTTGGTTAGGTACTCAAGTAATTCACCGCGTTCGCTGTCTCGTGCTTTTAAAAATGCGGTCACTTCTGACTGGGCAAGTAATACAGCACGAGTAAACTGCTCAAATGAAAGCTGGGTAATTTGTTTAACTTTTTCATCAACCGCTTTGGCTTTGTCGGCAAGCACCACACCATCGGTCAGGCATTTTAAGTGGCGCTGTACACTTTGTAATTTGCCATTTGGGTTCTCACGCGCACGTTTAATTTCCCAGCGTGCCAAATAGCGTTTTTGATCTTGAGCAATAAAGCAAAGTTCAGCAAAACCATGTCCTGTACCACGGCGTAAGACCGTCAAAGGTGAGTTGGTGAGTAACTCTGAACCATCAACAT
The DNA here is from genome assembly GCF_000292385.1 of Acinetobacter sp. GG2. Taxonomy (NCBI): domain Bacteria; kingdom Pseudomonadati; phylum Pseudomonadota; class Gammaproteobacteria; order Moraxellales; family Moraxellaceae; genus Acinetobacter; species Acinetobacter sp. GG2. Next base: position 24,066 of record NZ_ALOW01000020.1, on the reverse strand, counting down.
CTTTTAATTTGCCATCGCTGTCTTTAAGACGAGGAACCCGATTAAACAAAGCTAGGCACATGGCATCTAAAATGGTCGACTTACCTGCACCCGTTTTCCCCACAATCGCAATGAGGCCTGCATGGGCTAGAGGTGCGCTTTCAAAATTAATAAAGTGTTCATCAGAAAGAGATGCCAGATTTTTTATTCGAATGGATAAAATTTTCATGACATATCCTTAAGGGGTTGCATCATTTTCAAGATTTTTTTGTGCTTCTTGTACCAGACTCAGAAAATCTTTTAAGACCGCATCATCGGCGTTGTAACCTTGTTTTTCCCAAATATTTTGAAAGAGTTTTTCGGGTGTAGGTGGTTCAAGTGCAATGTGCTGAGTGGTATTTGAATCGGTCGCGTCTTTGTTTACATATTGACGTGAAATACGTACTAAACGATAGCGATCAGGCGGTAGGGCTGCTTCAAACTGTTGCCGTAAATTAGGCTGTGGTGGCGTTAAACTATAATATTCAATATCAACATATTCACGATGGTCAATATTTTCAATCACGCCGTGAGGCAACGCTTTGAGTTGTTGTAGTACCTCATTTAATTCACCACGAATACGGTGCAATTGTATGCAACGTGGAATTTCTACAGCTTCAAATTGCAAACGGTTGTCTGTCTCTTGAGCTGGGTCAATTTTGACCTCTACCACTTGATGTTTGTAGTTAATTTCACTAAAAGAAAGTGGAATGGGCGAACCACTATAACGGATGTGTGGCTGACCTACTTTTTGTGGTTTATGTAAGTGCCCTAAAGCCACGTAGTCGACAGCATCTTCAAATAAAGTCGTCGAAAGTGCCTCTTCATTACCAATAATAATTGGACGTTCAGAGTCGGATGTTTCCCCACCTTGCATATGTGCATGCGACATCAAAATCAGGGCTTGGTCTGGTGTCTTACGACGTTTGGCTTCGGCAATGAGTTGCTGGTGCAAATAGGCAATCGCATTTTTGCTGTTGGTGGTATGTTCATTAAAGCCCGTAATTTCGGCCGAGCGTAAAAAAGGTAGGGCAAGGCACCACGCCACAATATCCTGATTTTGATTATAAATAGGTAAAAGTAGTCGATCGAGATCTAGAGTTTTATCTTCATTCCAGCGAACCACGCCCACGGTTTTTGCATTGTATTTTTCTAAAAGCGGTTCGACCTGTTCAATACGGTAGCCTGAGTCATGGTTACCTGCAATCATGAGTGTTTGCATGTGCGGAGCAATGCGATGGGCATCTGCTAAAAACTGATAGAGTTGTTTTTGTGCTTGAGAACCCGGGTTAATGACATCAAAAATATCGCCAGCGATGAGCAGGGCATGCGGTTGTTTTTCTTGAATTTGAGTGAGTAACCAGCTTAAAAATTGTTGGTGTTCGTAGTGTCGTGAATGATTATAAAAAAACTGCCCCAAATGCCAGTCAGAAGTATGTAGAAAATGTACGGACATAGAAACAGACATCAAGCCAAAATAAACACAGATACGTTAGCATAAATTGACAGGAGATTTTATCAAGACATTTTAAAGTGCTCGTTATTTAAGCCTAAGTTGAAACTTAAATTAATTTTTCACTTTAAACGCTGCTTTGTTACTATCGACTTAAACCATGGACTTTGAGAACAAAATGACCATTCATGAATACGAAGTAAAAATACAGTGGGAAGGCAATACAGGAACTGGCACTTCTTCTTATCGTTCATATAAAAGAGACTTTAGTATTCAACATCCGCAAAAGGCCACGATTCAAGGTTCATCAGACCCTGCTTACTTAGGTGATGTGACCAGATGGAACCCAGAAGATTTATTGGTTGCATCAGCTTCAGCTTGTCATAAGCTTTGGTATTTACACCTATGTGCAGTTAATCATATTCATGTGCTGAGTTATGTCGACCATGCACTTGGCTTTATGGAGGATGCAGATCCAGTTAAACGTGGTCACTTTACCCAAATTATTTTAAGACCAGAGATTGTTTTGGAAAAAGGTGCTGACCAAGAGCTTGCTGCAAAACTGCATGAAGAAGCACATCATGAATGCATGATCGCCAATTCGGTAAATTTCCTAATTACATGTGAAGCCACTTTTAGCTTTGACGAATAATTAATATGAAATAGCCACCGATAAAAAAGTGGTGGCTATACATTAAAAATAAATAGAGTTGTTAGATAAAATCTTTAAGCTGCATTTTCATCGGCTTGAAAAATACCAAAAACGTTGTGGTCTAAATCGACAAAATAGCCATGCCAAGCGCGGCCCGGAATAGCGAATTTATCCATTGCGACAATACCGCCTTGCGCTAAAATTTTTGCAGCCACTTCATCGAAGTTTTCCACATGAACTGAACAGGTAAATGCATTGGTGCCATATTCCATAGGAGGCGTTTGAGCGGGGCGTTTTAAAAGGCCGCCCATAATTGAAGGGGTTTCGATACGGTAGTATTCAATTGGTAAGTTTGGATCTAATTTAAATTGCCAGCCGAACACAGCTTGGTAAAACTGTGCATCGCGAGCAGGGTTTGAAGACTGGATTTCAAAATAGGCAATATTGTTCATATTATTTAAATCATATTTTTATGGTGTAAAAAGTATACGCATGGCTTTCATGGCTATGAAATAACGATTGTGTATGTTGAGCGTAAAATGAAAGTGCTAGAAAATAAAAACCGACGATTCGAGTGATGAGAGAATCGTCGGTCAAAGACTTCATCAAGGGTTCTGGCTGCTAACAAAACCTAATCTGAAGGAAGAAAGAGTCGTAATGAAAGGTCACCGAAACAATTTTGCGGATGCCGTGCAAAGGAAGTATTCGGTTGCTGCGACCTTGTTACTCTATATAACGTCAAGAGATTCGGATTGGTTGACAGAAAAATGAAAAAAAATCGAAAAAAATTTATAATTATTTTTTGAACCCATAAATTAGGCAAAAATATGACCAAATTACGTTCTTACTTTCTCTGGTTTTTTGCTATATGCATCATACTTACCTTAATTGTAGGCGTTGTTGCAGCACTATTGCCAGCGAGTATAGGTGGTATTTTAACAGCCGTTCCATATTTAGGTGCAATGATTTTTGTCTTATTCAGATTTTTAAAGAAAGAACGCCGTGCTCCGACTGTACAAGAAAAAAAGAAATTTACTTTAGGGTTTACCCTCATATTTTGGGGCTATAACTTATGCGGTGTTTTATTTGGTTTGTTTTTATTTTCAAGACAAGACCCAGAGATTTTGCAAAACTTTATGCTTTACCTCAAGCAGCCTCAGTTCTTAAGTATTATGGTCATTATGATTTTAATGCTGGCTATTCCGCTTTATTTAATTACCTACTGGTTTTATGGCAAACAGGCACAGCGCATGGCTGACAAAATGTTGAATGTGCAATAGATCACTACAAAAACAGCTACGATTAAATATAAATGAGTTTTATATAATCAAATAAAACAGTTGTCCTCAGCTTAGGAGGAAATATGAATAAGAATGTATTAATCACGGGTGCTAGTGGTTTTATCGGGACGCACTTAATTAAGTTCCTATTACAAAAAAATTATAATGTGATTGCTGTAACACGGCAGGCTGGAAAGGAATCTGACCATCCTGCCTTACAGTGGGTACAAAAGTTTGAAGATATTACGACCCGTCAAATTGATTATGTGGTGAATTTGGCAGGTGCAAATATTGGTGAAAAACGCTGGACCGAGTCACGTAAAAAACAACTCATTGAAAGCCGTGTAAATACGACCCGAAAATTGTATGCATGGCTCAAACAATCTCAAATTTTTCCTGAAGTAATTGTTTCTGGCTCGGCCATTGGCTATTACGGTATAGACGATCAAGAAAAGTGGGCAGAGGTGTGCATCGAACAAAGCTCGCCACAGCATATTTTTATGTCTGAGCTTTGCCAAGAATGGGAACGAGCAGCTTTAGCAGATACTCAGCAAAATACTAAAATTATTCGTTTAGGCGTAGTGTTTGGGCAGGGTGGTAGCATTTTGCCTAAAATGTTATTTCCTATTCGACTCAATTTAGTCGGTCAAATTGGTCATGGTCGTCAGCCTGTGGTGTGGGTACACATTGAAGACGTATTAAACGCCATCGAGTTTATATTTAAACATCCTCAATCTGCTCAAGTTCATAATGTGGTGGCACCAGAAAACGTGACTCAAAAGGTATTTGTTGAACAAGCAGCAGAGGTTTTAAATAAGAAACCAATATTATCAGCACCAAGCACGGTTTTTCGCTGTTTGTTAGGGGAACAGTCGCAATTGATTTTGAATGGGCAATACGTTAAACCCGCTGCTTTACAAGCTGAAGGATTTGAGTTTGCTTATCCTCAATTAAAAATGGCTTTAGAGAATATACTCGCCTCAGGCTAAGATTTTATTTTGCAAACGCTCTGGAGAATATGCTTTGGCATCCACTAATGTCGGTTGACCTAGCATAAGTTGACGGAGCAATTGTGCAGAGCTTGCGCCCATACAGAGACCGTTTCTAAAATGACCAAAGTTTGCCCAGAGGTTATCCATTTCAGGCATTTTGCCAATGTACGGAACGCCATTTGGTGAACTTGGTCTGAGGCCTGCCCAGCGCTGTACGATCGGGAAATCGGCCAGTTCAGGCACCATTTCTAAACACGCTTCTAAAATATTGTGCTGAGTCTTTTCGTCGGTAGAAGTGTCAAAACCCCGATGTGCCATGCTAGACCCACAGACAATATGCCCGTCCATACGTGGAATCAAATACATGACTCGATTCATGCACATGGTCGGTAGCCAGTGAGCAGGGGTTTTAAATAACAGCATTTGACCTTGAACAGGTTCGACTGGAATTTCGAGTTGTAATTGTGAGTTCCAGTAATGACTCCAAGCACCCGAAGTTATTACAAAATGATCTGCTGTATGTTTGCGACCATCTTCGGTTTGGAGCACCTGTATCACATCACCTTGTTGAATCAGTTTTTTAACAGTAGCGTGTTCAAAAAACTCAACATTTGGATGTTGTTTTAAATAACTAATGAGAGATTGTAATACGCGAGGGTTACGAATATTAGATAGTTCAGGGAAATAAATCGCTTCTTGAAACTGATCGGAAATATGTGGATTAACTTCTTCTAGGGCATCGCGCTGTAAATATTCACAGCGTTGCATCGGTTCTTGATGCTGCTCTGCGTAGGAAAGCCCAACGTCAAAATCTTCTTCATCAAAAATTAGCATGCCTGTGTCATGTATTTCAAAATCAATTCCTGTAACAGGGTAGAGCTTTTGGTTCCATGCTTGATAAGAGGCTTTGCCAAATTGAGCAAGTTGGTTCACTGCATGCACATAACGCCACGGGTACATCGGAGAAAGAATACCTCCGCCAGCCCAAGAGGCTGCTTGTCCCGCTTGTTGTTGATCAAAAATGCTGACTTTACAGCCTTGTTCAACCAACTCCAGCGCAGACATTAATCCACTTATGCCCGCGCCAATAATTGCAATATGCATGCAGTGTTATCCTTTCTCTGCGAACTTAGTTCATTTCCTTGAGTTTTTCAGCAGCGGTTTCTGCAAAGTAAGTCCAGATCCCGTCTGCACCAGCGCGGCGGCAGCACATGAGTGATTCTAAAATCACTGAATCTGATAACCAGCCATTTTGAATTGCGCCCGCTAACATGGCGTATTCACCACTTACTTGATAAATGAAGGTTGGAACACCAAAGGTATCTTTCACTTCACGTACCACATCCAGATATGGCATGCCCGGTTTTACAATCACCATGTCGGCGCCTTCTTGAATATCAAGCGCGATTTCATGTAACGCTTCGGCACGGTTGGCAAAGTCCATCTGGTAGTTATATTTATTACCACCTTTTAGGTTGGATGCAGAGCCAACAGCATCACGGAACGGGCCATAGAAGCTAGATGCATATTTTGCAGAGTAGGCCATGATGTTGGTATAGATGTGACCATTGGCTTCTAAAGCTTGACGAATTGCGCCAATACGGCCATCCATCATGTCACTTGGAGCAATCACTTCGGCACCTGCTTCTGCGTGACTTAAGGCTTGTTTAATCAAGCATTCTACAGTCTCGTCATTTAGCACATAGCCAGTTTCATCAATAATGCCGTCTTGACCATGCGTCGTATATGGGTCGAGGGCACCATCAGTGATTAGTACCATTTCTGGTAATTCTTTTTTAAGCAAACGGCAGGTGGTTTGAACTAAACCATCTTCACGCCATGCAGCTTCTGCGGTAAGGCTTTTATCTTCTTGTGGGGTAACTGGAAAAAGAGCCAGTTTTGATACGCCCAATTCCAGAAGTCTTTCAGCTTTTTTCAGTAACAAATCTGCCGACAAACGCTGAATGTTTGGCATACTTGGAATATCTTGGGTCTGATTTTGTCCCGGTAATACAAATACTGGATAAATCAAGTGATTGGTAGTGAGCTGTGTTTCGCTGACCATCGCACGCAACTGGTCATTTTTACGGATACGGCGCATGCGAGTGGCTGGAAATGCAGGACGATTGAACGTATAAGTCATAACAATCTCGATGTTCGGTATTACACTAGGATAGGTTGGCGGATATTCCATTACTGTCAACCGACTGCTGTATTGTAGCCCCATAATGCTGGATTTGTACAAAATTATGGGTGTTTATCATGCTTTTAAATTTAGGCAATGTATGAGTGATGAAAAGAAAAATTGGACTGGGAACATCCATTTAGGTGCCAAAACTGACCTAACTGTGGTGCTCAACCAATTATGTAAGGCGTTTAATAGCTCTCCTTTTTTTAAGCATAGTGGAATGATTATGCGTGTGGTAGATGGCCACATTGAAGGCTATATCGAGATGCAACCCAACCTGATTGGTAATCTGGCATTTCAGATTTTGCATGGCGGCGTTGCTGCAACTTTGCTCGATAGTATTGGTGGAATTGTGGCAATGGAACACCTCTATCGCCGTTCGACTCCTGAAACTTTAACCGAAACCATTAAGCAAGTATCACGCTTGGCAACTGTCGATATGCGGGTAGATTATTTGGCTCCGGGACGCGGTAAGTATTTTATTGCACGTGCGGAAGTGTTACGTTTAGGTCGTAAGGGCTGCACTATGCGCATGACGATGGTCAATGATGAAGATAAAGCCATCGCAGCAGGGATTGCTTCATATGCCTATTAGGCGATGAATTGAACCTTTTTAAAGCGCCATGTGCGCTTTTTTTAGTGCTTAAAAAGCTGGAATTTTCATAAAAACTTTGAGATAAACATTAATTTAATTAGAACGAACGCATGAGTTATATTTTTTTATTCTCATATTGTGAGGTTTTAGCGTTAAAATTGACTGCTTTGACAATGCGATATGTCTTGTTTATAGAAAAATAAAAACTCTATAACAAGGTGTAGTGCGAGATTGATGGCAAAGCCAACTCATCTTTAGGAACATACCATGACTGATGCACAAAGCAATGTACAAGAAACAGTGCCAACAACATCTGCCTCGGATGACAACAACCAAAACAAGCGCAAAAAATTTCTTGGTTTTTTTGCGCTGATTTTATTGATCGCCGCTATTTTGTATGCAATTTGGGCATTATTTTTAAATCACTCTGTAAGTACAGATAATGCCTATGTCGGTGCAGAAACCGCGCAAATTACCTCAATGGTGAGCGGTCAGGTCGCTCAGGTTTTGGTAAATGATACTCAAACAGTACATCGGGGTGATGTGCTGGTTCGTATTGATGAACGTGATGCCAAAATTGCATTGGCTCAAGCTGAGGCAGAACTTGCTAAAGCAAAACGCCAATACAAACAGACTGCGGCAAACAGTAGCTCTTTAAACTCCCAAGTTGTGGTTCGTGCCGACGAAATTAACAGTGCCAAAGCACAAGTTGCACAAGCACAGGCCGACTACGACAAAGCTGCTTTAGAACTCAACCGCCGTACGCAGCTTGCTGCCTCTGGTGCGGTATCTAAAGAAGAACTCACCAAGGCACAAAGTGCAGTAGAAACAGCTAAAGCAGGGCTAGAGCTTGCTAAAGCTGGTTTAGCGCAAGCGTCTTCAAGCCGTAAAGCTGCTGAAAGTACTTTAGCTGCTAACGAAGCTTTAATTCAGGGTGTAAGCGAAACGTCGACTCCGGATGTACAAGTTGCGCAGGCTCATGTTGAACAAGCACAGCTTGATTTGGAACGTACCGTGATTCGTGCGCCAGTTGATGGTGTTATTACGCGCCGCAATATTCAAGTTGGTCAACGCGTTGCACCGGGTACGAGCATGATGATGATTGTGCCGCTGAATGAGTTATATGTAGATGCGAACTTTAAAGAAAGTCAGTTGAAAAAAGTCCGTCCGGGTCAACCAGTGACACTGACTTCAGATTTATACGGTGATGATGTTGAATACCACGGCAAAGTGGTAGGCTTCTCTGGTGGTACAGGCTCTGCCTTTGCCTTAATTCCGGCTCAAAACGCAACAGGTAACTGGATTAAAGTTGTTCAACGCTTACCGGTTCGTATTGCACTTGACCCGAAAGAACTTGCTGAACACCCATTGCGTGTTGGCTTGTCGATGGAAGCAAAAGTCGACTTATCTGCGAAGTAAACGCTTATGAAAACGCAAACACCTTTTGCCGAGTTAAGCGGTGGCCGTTTACTACTGGCAGCGTTTGTTATTGCCTTGTCGAACTTTATGGTCGTACTTGATACGACCATTGCCAACGTCTCTGTACCACATATTACCGGTAACCTTGCTGTTTCAAGTACACAAGGGACATGGGTTGTTACGTCCTATGCAGTTGCAGAAGCGATTTGTGTACCTTTAACAGGCTGGCTTGCGGGCCGCTTTGGAACGGTACGGGTCTTTATCTTTGGTTTAATTGGCTTTACGGTCTTTTCTTTCCTGTGCGGTCTAGCAACATCGTTAGAGATGTTGGTATTTTTCCGTATTGGACAGGGCCTTTGTGGTGGTCCACTTATGCCACTCAGTCAAACCTTGCTTATGCGTATTTTCCCTCAGGAAAAACATGCACAGGCTATGGGTCTATGGGCAATGACTACCGTCGTGGGGCCAATTTTAGGACCAATTTTAGGTGGTCTGATTAGTGACAACTTGTCTTGGCATTGGATCTTCTTTATTAACTTACCTGTCGGTATTGTCTGTGTATTAGCAGCAATGCGCTTGTTAAGAGTAGCCGAAACAGAAACCATTTCTTTAAAAATTGATACGGTTGGTTTAGGACTGTTGGTACTTTGGATTGGTGCGCTACAACTCATGCTCGACTTAGGGCACGAACGCGACTGGTTTAATAGTACCAGCATTGTGGTGTTAGGCTTAACTGCAGCCATTGGCTTTGTGGTGTTCCTGATATGGGAACTCACCGACAAGCACCCCGTGGTAGATGTCAAAGTCTTTAGGCATAGGGGCTTTGCCATATCGGTACTAGCCTTGTCACTTGGCTTTGGCGCATTCTTTGGCAGTATTGTATTGATACCGCAGTGGCTGCAAATGAACCTTTCCTATACCGCGACGTGGGCCGGTTATTTAACCGCAACCATGGGCTTTGGTAGTTTGACCATGTCACCGATTGTGGCAAAACTTTCGACCAAACATGACCCACGTGCACTTGCAAGTTTTGGTTTAATTTTGCTGGGTATAGTGACCTTAATGCGGGCATTCTGGACCACAGATGCCGACTTTATGTCACTGGCTTGGCCGCAAATTTTGCAAGGTTTTGCTGTACCGTTCTTCTTTATTCCACTGTCCAACATTGCACTTGGTTCGGTACTCCAGCAAGAAATTGCATCTGCTGCGGGTCTTATGAACTTCTTAAGAACCATGGCAGGGGCGATCGGTGCTTCAATTGCAGTCACAGTATGGGATGACCACGCTAAAGTTGCCCGTAGTGAAATGGTATCAAACCTGAACCCAACTGAAGTACAAAACAACCTTCTGCAAAATGGTTTTACGACTGATTCGACCTTAGGAATCATTTCTAACCTTGTCGATAAAGAAGCCATTACCATGTCGGCAAACCATGTATTTTTGCTGTTTGCGATCGTGTTTGTCTTTGCGGGATTAGTGATTTGGCTGTGTCCAAAACCCAAACAGGTCAGCGGCATGCCTTCTCACTAAACATAAAAAAGCATCTCTTCGGAGGTGCTTTTTTTAGGCTTACTAAAAAATGAGTGAATTTATAAATAGCAGATTTTGCCTACATTAAAAGAAATAAAACATGCCAGAATTGGGCAAATCAGTTATAAAAGAGTGTAATATCAAGCAAGGAGGCTTAATACAGGGCACAGGAAAAAACGCCCTTAAACATTCAATATTATAAAACCTTATTTTTATCAAAGATTAAAAAAACTTAATACCTGAAAACAAAGAAGCTTGCATGGCAATTGCATGGATAGGCAGGCGTATATATTGGAGTTATCACGTGAATAAAAGATATTCATTTTTGTTCAGTAGTTTATTAGCAGTCGGTTTATTACAAGGATGTGGAGATGATTCTTCAGATCAGCCCAAGGATGATTCAAATACAACCCCGCCCAATTTAATTGTAGATAATGACCCCACCAGTTGTAGCAAACTGGCACAAGACGGTTCAAGCGTGGTGGTCGGTTCAAACCAAAATGGTGACCCAGCAGCACCTGAGGGTGCATCGGGTTATAGACTCGGTAACACGGTTAAATACGCAGATAAATATATGGTGGTGGCAAACACACCACTTGCGGTAAAAGCGGGCTGTGATGTTTTAAGAGCAGGCGGTAGTGCAGTCGATGCAGCCGTAGCGGTACAAGCTGTACTGGGTTTAGTCGAGCCACAATCGAGCACCATTGCTGGTAGTGGTTTTATGATGTATTACGATGCCAAAACCAAAAAAGTCACTGCTTACGATGGTCGTGAAACTGCACCAGCCGCAGCCAACGAATATTATTTAATTCGCCAAGATATATATGACCCAAATTCACCAGCACCTGTACCAAGTGCCCGCCGTAGTGGTCGCTCGATTGGTGTGCCGGGTGTGATGCGTTTGCTTGAACAAGCACAACAAGAACATGGCAAGCTTGAATGGAAACAGCTTTTTGGTGAGGCGATTGGTTTGGCGGATAACGGTTTCCGCATTCCGGGCCGTTTGGCAGATGCAATTGCAAGTAATGCAAACAGCTTAGCGCTTGATGCAAATGCAATGGCAACCTATTTCTACACTGATGGTTCACCTCGTAAAGTCGGTGAGACTATGACCAATAAAGCCTATGCAAAAACCCTAGAAGCCCTTGCCGCGCAAGGCGCAAATGCGTTGCACACTGGTCCAATTGCCCAAGCGATTGTAACCAAAGCTGCACAACCATTTGGGGATGACCCAGCAAAAACTCCAATTACGCCAAGCTTGATGACCTTGCAGGATTTATCGAACTATCAGGTGAAAAAACGCGACCCGATTTGTACGACGTATCGTGACCGTTACTATGTTTGTACCATGCCGCCTCCATCTTCGGGAGGGATTGCAGTTGCACAGACGCTGGGTATTTTAGAAAATTTTGATATGTCGCTTTACCCACCTAAAAACTCTGAAAATGAAGGTGGTATACCTGATGTCATGGGTGTGCATTTAGTGTCTGAAGCTGAGCGTTTGGCCTACGCTGACCGTGACAAATATGTGGCAGATACTGACTTTATGGCTTTACCAGCACAGGGTATTGCAAGTTTTATTGATAAAAATTACCTGAAACAACGTGCAGCACTAATTAACCCGAACCAAAGTATGGGCGTTGCACCAGCGGGTAATTTCAATCCAGCTTCGGGTGTCGACACGACTGTTGAACACGGTACAACTCAGTTCACCATTGTAGATGCCTATGGCAATGTGGTTTCAATGACATCGACTGTTGAGTCGAGCATGGGCTCATTCCACATGGTGGATGGCTTCTTGTTGTCAAACCAGTTAACTGACTTTAGCGCGAACCCTTATGACAGCACTGGGGCACCAGTTGCCAACCGTGTAGAAGGTGGCAAACGCCCACGTAGTACCATGGCGCCAACTTTAGTGTTTAAAGGCACTACGCCAGATGAGTTTTATATGGCAACAGGTTCACCAGGTGGCGGCACCATCATTCAATATGTGGTAAAAACTTTGGTGGGTGCGCTGGACTGGAATTTAAATGCACAGCAGGCCACTTCACTTGTAAACTTTGGTGCGACCAATAGCCCAACGACCAATATCGATAGCTCCAATGTACAGCTTTCTCTGCTTGATTTGATTGAAGGCTTAAAGGCAAAAGGGCATGGCGTTGCCAACACTGCGCAAACCAGTGGTATTTCAACGATTATGAAAGTAAATATAAATAATCAGAATAAATACGCAGGTGGGGTAGATCCGCGCCGTGAGGGTATTGTTTTAGGCAATGGTGCTTTATAAGCCTATAGACCAAACTTTAAAAAAGCTGTCATTTTTGGCAGCTTTTTTATGTGGCCCTTGAAAAAAACAAAAGGGACTCAATTATGTAAATATGTTCATCAGTAGCAGACTGTTGATAAAATGCACAGCATTTTATTTTAGTTATGCTATGATGTTCAGACATTCATGGGGATGTTATTGGCTTCGACGCTGGTGATGAAACTCATAGATGCATGCCGAGAGCGCATTTTCTCTCGTAAATCAAATTTGCATATTTTAGTCGCAAACGACGAAACTTACGCTCTAGCTGCCTAAGGGCAGTTTGTCCGCTTCCTAGAATACTTGTGGTTTAGGAACCCGACCGTAGCGCACGCACACAAGTCCGTATAGAGTCAAGCCTCGGGGCTTTATACCAAACTTAGAGGATCGCAACTTGTACCCTGTTCGTCGGGTCACTTGGTGTTAAAACAATAGACGATATCTAAGCATGTAGTATTCTCGAGCGTAATGCTGGCGGACGCGGGTTCAACTCCCGCCATCTCCACCAAAATTCGAAAAGGCCCCAAATTTAATTATTTGGGGCCTTTTTATTGACCAATTAAAATTAACGATTGTACACAAGGTTTTAGTAAACATGACAAATACAAACTTTTCTCAGGTTGCTGCTTTTATTTGGTCTGTTGCTGACTTATTACGAGGGGATTTTAAGCAGTCACAATATGGGAGAGTAATTTTACCTTTTACATTACTACGCCGTTTAGAATGTGTGTTTGAGTCTAGTAAAACCAGTGTCTTAGAGGCAAATGAGAAAGTGAGGGCGATGCCTTTACCAGAAGAAGCAAAAGAAAAAATGCTATTAAAGGCAACAGAGGGCCTATCTTTTTTTAATACCTCAGAGCTCGACTTGAGTAGCCTAGGGCAAAAGAATATTCGAGCAAATCTTGGTAATTACATCCAACACTTTTCAAGAGATGCACGTGAAATTTTTGAACATTTTAAGTTTGATGAATTTACGGGTTTACTGGATGATGCAAACTTACTTTATAAAGTTGTTCAGAAATTTGCTTTAACCGATTTAAGTCCAGAAAATATTTCTAACCATGATATGGGCTTAGTATTTGAAGAGCTTATTCGACGTTTTGCTGAAAGTTCGAATGAAACCGCAGGGGAGCACTTTACTCCACGTGATATTGTACGCCTCACCACGGGCCTCATTTTTAGTCAAGATGATGATGCCTTAAATAAAGAGGGTGTGATTCGAACCATTTATGACCCAACTGCTGGAACAGGGGGGTTCTTATCTTCGGGTACGGAATATGTGTATGAGCATAATCCTGAAGCAGTGATGCGTGTTTTTGGTCAGGAACTTAACCCAGAATCTTATGCTATTTGTAAAGCAGATATGCTGATTAAAGGTCAAGATGTCCGTAATATTAAGCTCGGAAACACATTATCTAACGATCAGCTCACTTATGAAAAATTTGACTATATGTTGTCAAATCCGCCATTTGGAGTGGACTGGAAAAAAATCGAACAAGAAATTAAAGAAGAACATGAGCAAAAAGGCTTTGAAGGGCGTTTTGGTGCAGGCTTGCCGCGTGTGTCTGATGGTTCACTGTTATTCTTGATGCATTTGATTAGCAAGATGCGCGATGTGGATAGCACTGGTCAAGGCAGTCGAATTGGTATCATCTTAAATGGTTCACCTTTGTTTACAGGTAGTGCAGGCAGTGGTGAAAGTGAAATCCGTCGTTATATTTTAGAAGCAGATTTGCTCGAAGCGATTATCGCTTTACCAACCGATATGTTCTATAACACAGGCATTGCAACTTATGTTTGGGTACTGAGCAATAAGAAAGAGGCTGAGCGTAAAGGTAAAGTGCATCTCATCAATGCCGCCAACCTCAGTTCAAAAATGCGTAAGTCACTTGGTTCAAAGCGTAACTATCTAACAGAATCAGAAATTAAGACAATTACCCAAAACTATGGAGCGTTTGAAGCTGTAGATACACTGACTTTAGATGGTGAAAGTGAACAGCAAAAACCATTCTCAAGCAAAATTTTTAACAGCTATGAGTTTGGCTATCGCCGTGTGACCATTGAACGTCCGTTACGTTTATCTGCTCAACTGTCGGATGATCGCATTGCAACTTTACGTTTTGCACCTAAGCCATTTAATGCCGTGATGCAAAAAGTCTATGAAAGTTATGGCAAAGAGTGGACTGAAACAAGCTATGGGCAGTTGAGTGATGATGCTCAAGTTGAAATTCGTGCTCTGATCAAAGCTGAATTTAGTGAACTCAAAGAAAAAGATATTAAAACTGTACTTGAACCAAAACTCTGGCTTGAACAACGGGCTTTAATGCATAAAGCACAAAGCTTACAAACCAAGATCGGTACAGCACAGTTTGATGATTTTAATATCTTTGATGAGCTACTTAAACAGGCTTTAAAAGATGGCAATATTAAACTCGAAGCGAAAGAGAAAAAGCAGTTCTTGGATGCGGTAACTTGGAAGAATGTTGAAGCTGAACCTGTAATTAATAAAGTCATTAAAGCACAAGAAAACCCGCTATACGGTCAGTTTAATTACAAGGGTAAAGTGGTTGAGTTTGTTCAGGATGGCGATTTGCGTGATGCAGAAAATATTGCGCTTGATCCAAGCCAAAGCACCACCGATTTAATTGAGTCTTATTTTAAGCATGAAGTACAACCACATGTAGCTGATGCATGGATCAATGCTGATAAACGTGATGCACAGGATGGCGAGATTGGCATAGTCGGTTATGAGATTCCATTTAACCGTCATTTTTATGTGTATGAGCCACCACGTGATTTGGCGGAGATTGATGTGGACTTAGATGCAGTAAGCCGTGAAATTATGGCACTTCTTCAAGAGGTGCATTCTTAATGTCGAAGTATCAAAAATATGCTGAATATAAAGATTCAGAAATTGTATGGATGGGGAATGTACCATCACATTGGACATCCGAACGTTTTAAATGGCTACTTACTGAAAAATTAAAAACTTCAAACTGTGATTTGCCTGCAGGTTCAATTAGTTTTGGTGAGGTTGTATATAAAAATGAAGACAATCTTTCACCTGATACCAAAGCAAGCTATCAAGAAGTTTTAAAAGATGAGTTTTTAATTAATCCACTTAATTTAAATTATGACTTAAAAAGTTTAAGAACAGCTTTGTCAAAAATAAATGTCGTGGTTAGTACTGGCTATATTGTTTTACATTGCAATAAGTCTTTAGATAAAAAATATGTTCGTTGGTTACTTCATGAATTTGATGTATCTCATATGAAAACATTGGGGGCTGGTGTAAGGCAAACTGTTAACTTTTCAGATATTGCTAATAGTTATTTTTATTTGCCTACCAATATAGAGCAGAAGCAGATTGCTCATTTCCTCGACCATGAAACCGCAAAAATTGATAGCTTAATTGCCAAACAAGAAAAGCTGATTGAATTGCTTAAAGAAAAACGCCAAGCGGTGATTAGTTATGCGGTGACCAAAGGTTTAGATCCGAATGTAGCAATGAAAGATTCAGGTGTGGAATGGTTAGGGGAAGTACCTGAGCATTGGCGTGTATGTCGTCTTAAGCATGTTGGCTACATTCAATCTGGTATTGCAAAGGGTAAAGACCTCAAGGATAAAATATCAATCTCCGTTCCAATGTTGCGTGTAGCTAATGTTCAAGACGGTTACCTTAATTTAGATGAAGTTCATCAGATTGATATCGAACCAGAGCAGTTAGAAAGATATCTTTTGCAAAATGGCGATGTTCTCATGAATGAAGGTGGAGATAATGACAAATTAGGTCGAGGTGCTGTTTGGCGTAATGAGATAAAAAACTGTATTCATCAAAATCATGTTTTTGCTATTCGAACAACCCTAATTGAGCCTGAATGGTTGGATATTTTAACTAGAGCAAGTTACGCAAAATTCCATTTTTTTAGACAATCTAAGCAGAGTACAAACCTAGCCTCCATATCGGCAACTAATATTAAGGAAACACCGATATTAGTGCCACCAAAGAATGAACGTGAGCAAATACTTAGCTATCTAAATAAACAGTTTGATCGGTTTTCAAAACTGGAAAATAGATGTTATCAACAAATTGAATTATTAAAAGAACGCCGTACAGCACTTATCTCATCAGCTGTAACTGGCAAAATCGACGTTCGTCATTGGCAAAATTCTAATAAAAATAATAGGAAGTTAAGTGCATGAGATCGGATGCAACTTTAGAAACGATTTTTCAGAAAGATATTCTTGAACAAATGCAAAACCACGGTTGGCTGGTGGGTTCAGCGCAGGGCTACAACCGTGAAAAAGCCTTATACGACCAAGATGTTTTAGACTTTGTACAAAAGACCCAAGACTTAGAGTGGCAAAAATTTAAAAGTATTTTTCCCAATGATACAGAACGTCATTTTTTAGATACTGTGGTAGCACAGCTTAAGAAAGCTGATATTAACGCCACCGATATCGAATCTCGCAGTTACGGGACTTTGGGCGTATTGCGTCATGGACTGAAAACCCGTGGTACACGCTTTTCATTTTGCCAGTTTAAACCTGAACATGGTTTAAACCCCCACTTAAATGAAATTTATAAACAGAATATTTGTCGTGTTGTACCTGAGTTGGTGTATAGCCCATACGCTAACAAAGCCGAACTCGAAGCGACAGGTAAACAAGCAAAAAAATGGCGCATCGATTTAGTCCTGTTTATTAATGGCTTTCCTGTGGCAACACTGGAACTCAAGTCAGAGTTTAAACAAGCCGTGCAAAATGCTATGGCACAGTATAAAAAAACACGCCTGCCAAAAGATCCTGAAACCAATAAACCAGAACCGTTACTGACCTTTAAACGGGGCGCATTGGTACATTTTGCGGTGAGTCAGTATGAAGTCTATATGGCAACCCACCTTAATGGCGACCATACCTATTTCTTGCCATTTAACAAAGGCACCCAAGAACAAGGTGCAGGCAATGATGTCCCTGATGATAAAAATGAGTATGCAACAGGTTATCTATGGAATGAAGTTCTAACACCTGATAGCTTACTCAATATTATTGGTAACTTTATTCATTTACAGATTGAGGAAAAAGAAGATTGGGAAGGGCGTAAATATAAAAAAGAAAGCCTGATTTTTCCACGTTATCACCAATGGAAAGTCGTAACCAAACTGGTTGAAGATTCTTTGGCAGAAGGCACAGGACAAAAATATCTGATCCAGCACAGTGCTGGTTCAGGCAAGTCCAACTCAATTGCATGGACAGCACATCAACTGTCTAGCTTATACGATGCCAACAATAATAAAATGTTCGATTCAGTGATTGTAGTGACTGACCGAACAATTCTCGATGCACAGCTACAAGAGACGATTTATCAGTTTGAACATGCTGACGGTGTGGTCGGACGAATTAATAATAAAGAAGGTGATGGTTCCAAATCTGAAAAATTGGCAAAAGCTTTAGAGATGGCGCAGCCAATTATTATTGTGACCATTCAAACTTTTCCATTTGTACTGCGTGCTATTGAAAATAGTACCAGTTTAAAAGAACGTAAATATGCCGTAATTGCCGATGAAGCACATTCTTCGCAAAGTGGTTCAACTGCACGCCAGCTAAAAGAAACTTTGATGCTTGAGGAGCGTGATGAGGATGATCAACTCTCTTCAGAAGATGTGCTCGATGCGGTCATGGCTTCACGTAAAGGGAGTGAAAATTTAAGTTTCTACGCCTTTACAGCCACACCAAAAGATAAGACTTTGCAACTGTTTGGACGTTTGCCGAATCCTGAACTACCTCCATCCAAGACTAATAAGCCTGAAGCCTATCATGTCTATTCAATGCGCCAAGCGATTGAAGAAGGCTTTATTTTGGATGTCTTAAAAAATTATACCAATTATAAAGTCATTTATAAGCTCAAGCAAAAGATTGAAGAAAAAGACGATCAGGTTGATGCCAAGAAAGCTAAGATCAAACTCAATCAATGGGTACGTCTGCATGACCATAATATTTCTCAAAAAGTACGTGTGATCATTGAGCATTTTAAAAAGAATGTAATGGGCCTATTGGGTGGCCAAGCAAAAGCGATGGTGGTAACGAGTTCACGTAAAGAAGCTGTACGCTATAAGCAAGCCTTTGATAAATATGTGGCTGAACAAAATTATGCCAATATTCAAGCTATGGTGGCATTTTCAGGTGAAGTAGAATTTGCTGAAAATGATGCGGACAGTCGTCATTTACTTGGGCAAAAATTTACTGAAAGCAATATGAATTTGAACTTGAAAGGACGTGAAATGCGTAAGGCATTTGACAGTGATGACTTTCAGGTGATGATTGTGGCAAATAAGTTCCAAACTGGTTTTGATCAACCAAAGCTTTGTGCGATGTACGTGGATAAAAAATTGGGTGGAGTCGAGTGCGTACAGACCTTATCGCGTTTAAATCGTACCTATCCTGGTAAGGCTGAATCAGGCACATTTGTTCTGGATTTTTTTAACGAACCACAAGAAATCTTGGATGCATTCCAACCTTACTATCAAACAGCCGAACTGGCAGACGTTTCTAATCCTGATATTGTCTATGACTTAGCTGAGAAACTTAAAGCAGCACGTATTTTCCTCATGACTGAAGTTGAACAATTTGTTGATGCTTTCTATAGCAAAAATAAATCTAATGCTGCACTCGCCAATATCTGTAAACCTGCGATGCAACGTTGGCAGCAAAGCTATACGAAAGCAATTAATGATTATGATGTGACAAAAAATCGGTTGGAAATTACTAAGCGAACAGGCGAACCCGTTTTAATTGCCAATGCTGAAAATGAATTTGCCGAAGCGAAAAAAGCGCGTGATGCACTCGAAATTTTTAAAAAGGATTTAGGTAGTTTTACGCGCTTTTATGAGTTTATGTCGCAGATTGTAGAATATGACGATAAAGAACTCGAAAAAATCAGTTTATTTGCTCGTAACTTACGTCCTTTATTGCGTGAGCAAGCGGCTGATGAAGATGTGATTGACTTAAGTAATGTTGCTATGAGCCATTATCGACTCTCTAAGATTCGGCAACAGGATATCCAACTTAAAGCCAATAGTACTGAACATAAATTAGAACCAGCGAATGATTTGGGTACGGCAAAGCCAAAAAATAAAAATGAAGAATTTTTATCAGTCATCTTGCAGCGTGTAAATGAAGTATTTATTACCGATAAGCTGACAGATCAGGACATGATTAATTATGTATATACGGTAGCAGACAAGATGTCTGAAAACACTAAAATGATGAAGCAAATTGAAAATAATACTCGTGAACAAGCAATGTTGGGTGAGTTTGATAGTGCTTTAGATGATGCTGTTTTAGATAGTAATACTGCACATAATGAACAAACTATGCAGTTAATGAGCGATCCAGCTAAGATGCGCCAGTTTGCAAATATTATTTATGATGTTTTGGTAAAAAAAAATCATATTTAGTTATTTTAGAGTAAGGCATAAGTTGAGTTATTTAAATATTAGGGGAGATTATGGAAAAATTTACTTGGATTAAAACTTTTGAACAAATATCAGAGTGGTTGTTGAATTTTGAAAATAGACAGAGTTATTTGATTGAAATATTAGAAAAAATTGGAATTGAGGGTGGCCTTTTAGATTATGAATTGGAAGAAAAATACTTAGAAGTTAAAAATGAAAAGGATAAAGAAAAGAAAAAAGTACTTTCAGTCCAAAATACAGTTAAATTGAAGGAAATAGATCCTTTTACTTTTATCTCATTGATACTTAAAAACTCAAAATTTGAAAAATTAATTAAGTTGTTATCGAACTTGAAAGAGTTGATTCCTGAATTATACATACCATTAGATTTTAAAGGGGTTCCAACACCAAATCCACAAGGCTCATGGTTTTTTGCATATAAATTTGATAGAAAACCACATGATATTGCCATTTTATGGAGTTTATTTAAAGCAATTCATAAAGAAGAAAATATCAGCCAAAAATTTGATAATGCTTTAGATATTAAGTACACAGCTTTGGCGTCCTTATCTCAAATGTTATTTGTATTCTTTCCAACCAAATTTTTCCCTGTAGATGGTCAAACACAGGATTGGCTTGTTTCTCGAAACTTACTATATAAGAAAAAAACTAGATGGAAAGAATACTCAGATTTAATAAATACACTCAAGAATAATTATCGTGTGAATTTTGCATGTTTATCATATACATGTTGGTTTATTAATCAGGGAGATTTTAATAAGATAAAAGCAGAGGAATTACTTTCAGTAAGATTAAATAGAATTACAGAAGGTGTTGAATATATTAAAGGTTTTGTAACGGATGAAGGAAAACAAATTGCTTTAGAGGTAACTAATAAATCTAATTATTTTAATATTATTATTGAAGAAAAGATTCCGAATGACTTTAATTTAAAGTTCGAGTTTAAAAAGGTTGGTAATGCAAATTTAGAAAGACATGCTCCAAAGTTAGCAAACAGGGAAGTATGCGTTATTAGAACGCATGAAAAATTTAGTTGGTATGATTTTTTATTAGTTCTTGATTGGTATGAGGGCTCAAGTATCAACTCTGTATCACACGGAAATTTAATAAATAACAGTGAAGAAGCTAAAAATATGATTGTGTTAGATGAACCTCTAAATCAAATTCTTTCTGGTCCACCAGGTACAGGAAAAACTTATGCAACAACTGAATTGGCCGTTAAAATTGCAGTTCCAGAATGGTATGCATTAGTAGAAGATAACAATGAGTCTGACCGTCATTCAAAAATTAAAGAAAAATATGATGAACTAATTCAAAAGAATCAAATAGCATTTACTACATTTCATCAAAGCTTTGCCTATGAAGACTTTATTGAAGGCTTAAAAGCTTATATTCCGGAAGATCAAGATAAGATTGCTTATCAAGTTGAAGACGGTGTGTTTAAGCGTATGGCAATTGCTGCCACGAAATCACAAGGTATAAGTGATGAATTAGATATTGGATTAAACCAAGAGCCTACAATCTGGAAGATATCATTAGGTGAGCGTTGGGAAACAGAACGTAGACAGAAGTACTTTGAGAACGATCAAGCGCGAATTGGCTGGAGTAAAGTTGGAGATTTAAGGGAAGATCGTACAGAAAAAGAGCAAACCTATTATGATTCTCTTAAATCTAATACCCACTCTACCTTATATGATTTCAGTTCTAGAATAAAAATAGGTGATGTTGTTTTGTGTTTAAAAGACCAAAAAACCATCCAGGCTATTGGGATTGTAAAATCTGATTATTATTTTGATCCCCAGGAAGACGATGATTATTCACATGTAAGAGATATAAATTGGATTGCGAAAAATATAAATTTCAATATTTTTGGCTTAAATGATCAGACTAATTTGACCTTAAAGACTGTTTATGAATTATATAGGATGAATTGGTCTAAAATTACAGAAGAATTGAAAAATCAAGGTATTGTGATTGAAAATGTAACAACAGTAGGTGAGAAAATAAAGTCAAATCATAATTATGTTTTAATTATAGATGAAATTAACCGAGGTAATATTTCTAGAATTTTTGGTGAACTTATTACGTTAATTGAAGATGATAAACGGAGTGGTAAATCAGATGCACGTGAATTGACATTACCATATTCTAAAGAGCCATTTACTGTGCCTTCAAATCTTTACTTAATTGGTACGATGAATACGGCTGATAAGTCTTTAACACAACTAGATTTGGCATTACGCCGTCGTTTTGAGTTTAAGGAAATTGTACCGGACATTGATGTACTGGAATCAGCAAATCAATATGATTTCGATATAGTCCGGATGCTTGATAAAATTAATCAACGAATTCAATGTTTAAAAGGTAAAGATTTTCAAATTGGGCATGCCTACTTTATACCTTTGTGCAAAAAAATCTATGACGAGAAAACTTATATTGAAACATTGCAAAGAATATTGACGAACAAAATTTTGCCATTATTGCAAGAATACTTCTTTAGTGCTTTAGATCATATTGGTTTGGTATTAAATGATAATAGCCTAGATGAGCCGAGTAAGCGAATCGTAGTGCAAGGAAATCTAGAGGGAGAGCTTTTTCCATTCGCTGAAAAGCTACCTAAATTTAACCCACTATATTCAATAAGATTAAATAAAAATTGTTTTAAGTCTGTTGAGCGTATTAAGCAGATATACATGTAATGATGATAACAGTTACTGAATATGCAGAATTGCAGTCATATGATTTGACTGCAATTTCAGGAATTAAAAAAAGATATGTTAGTCAAGGTACATTAGATTGGCTCATTGAGAATTATCAAAATTGGATATCAGAGGATTCAGATGCTGAACCTATATTAACTGATTTTAGAAAGAATAGTTTCCGGTTGGGGGCTTATGTTGGTTATATTCAGAGTCCTTATAACGACGAACAGATTCAGATTTATCCTAAAATTGACATAGGTGATGGTTCGATAACTGAGTCTAGGTTGATCTTAAAAAAAATGCTCTCAGTCGTGTACGATTTGAATGCTAAAGAGCTATCAGAAGCTGAATTAGATCATCAAGAGTTGCCTCTTCATGAATGGATTATTTCTAGATTTTTAAAAGAATTAGAAGACTTGCTTCACATAGGACTTAAACGTGATTATGAGTTGGTTCAGGATGAGCAATGCTTTATTAAAGGGCGATTATTAGCTTGTAAACAGATGCGTAGAGGGCCTGGTCAAGAAGCTGTTTTTGATCTTGAATATGATGAGTTTTTATTTAATGGTATTGAAAATCAGTTAATAAAAACGGCATTAAATTATGTGCTTGAAATTACAAGAAATGAACAGTCATTACTTATGGCTTTTGATTTTTCTGTTTTACTAGAATCTATTAGTGAATCAATGAATCCAATTGATGATCTTAATAAATGGAGAGAAGATAGGCTGTTAAGTCACTATATAAAAATAAAGCCTTGGTGTGAGATTATCTTGTCCAGTATTAGCCCATCTTTTCAAGAAGGTAGTCATAAAGGAATTTCTTTATTATTTTCTATGCCACATCTCTATGAAAAGTATGTAGCTAAGTTGTTGAAAATTAAACCTGGGTTAAGATTACATATACAAACTAGTCAAAGAACATTAATTCAACATCAACCTATAAAAGAGAGGGACCAACACTGGTTCCGATTAGAGCCAGATTTGGCAATCAAGGATGGGTGCGAATTTAAAGTTATCCTTGATACAAAGTGGAAATTAATTAATCAATTACAGACATCTTCTCGTGATAAATATGGAATTAATCAAGCTGATCTATATCAGATGTTTGCATATGGTCATAAGTATTTGGATGGACGTGGGAAATTAGTTTTAATTTATCCTATGCATCAAAAATTTAATGAAATTTTACCTGTTTTTAAGTTTTCGGATGAATTGTCATTATTTGTATTGCCGTTTGATCTAAGAGAAGGTTATCTGGTTGGACAAGAGCTTATTGATTCATAGAAAATATTGCATGAAGGAGGACAGTAATCAGTACACTAGAATTTTAATTTATAAAAATAGTTAATTTAAAACATATGTTTAGAGTTTTTTTCAATTGACTCCATCGCCAAAATTTGAAAAAGCCCTGAAACGTAAGTTGCGGGGGGGGGGTCTTTTTAAGATTTAAATTAT
>NZ_ALOW01000019.1:0-54952 GCF_000292385.1 Acinetobacter sp. GG2 | reverse complement strand
TTGCGAAAGTAACTGCATAAGCATAATATAGTGACGGATTACGTCTCAAGTTGAGGGCTTTGGCTCTCAACTTGCATTATAGGTCAGTAGTTCAATTGGTAGAGCGTCGGTCTCCAAAACCGAATGTTGGGGGTTCGAGTCCCTCCTGACCTGCCATATTTTGAAATAAAAAGCTTGATGCTGGCTTAGTTGTTCATATAATAAGTCGCGAGTTCTACGACGAGTACAAAAATGTCGAATGATAAATCGCGTGACGCATTGAGCGACGCGCCAATTCCTCAAAGAAATAATTCTGCTGAAGTTGTTCGTTCTGGTTCGCCTCTAGATATTGTTCTATGGGTGATTGCAATTGCATTGTTGCTTTCGGCTACTATGGTGAATCAGCACTTGCCAGCGTATTGGGCACCTGCAAATAATGTTTGGGTCCGCGTTGGTGCAATTTTAGCTTGTATCGTTGTGGCTTTAGGTTTATTATACGCCACCCATCAAGGTAAAGGCTTCGTTCGTTTGCTAAAAGATGCACGAGTCGAATTGCGTCGAGTAACTTGGCCAACAAAACAAGAAACAGTCACCACATCGTGGCAGGTTCTATTGGTTGTAGTTGTTGCATCATTGGTTTTATGGTGCTTTGACTATGGTTTGGGTTGGTTAATTAAGTTGATTATCGGGTAAAAGAGCTATGAAACGTTGGTACATTATTCATGCCTACTCTGGCTATGAAAAACAAGTGTTGCGTTCGCTTACAGAACGAATCCAGCGTAGCGCTGTTGCTGATAGCTTTGGTGATGTCCTTGTTCCTACCGAAGAAGTGGTAGAAATGAAGGATGGTAAGAAACGTAAGTCTGAGCGTAAATTCTTTCCTGGCTATGTGTTAGTTGAAATGGAAATGAATGACGATACTTGGCATATTGTTAAAGAATGTCCGAAAGTATTAGGTTTTATCGGTGGTACACCTGAAAAACCTGCGCCAATCACTCAACGTGAAGCAGATGCGATTCTTGCGCGTGTACGTAATACTGGTGAAGCTCCACGTCCTAAGACGATGTTTGAACCAGGTGAAGAATTACTCGTTATTGATGGCCCATTCACTGACTTTAAGGGTGTGGTGGAAGAGGTTCAATACGAAAAGTCACGTTTAACGTTGACGATTAATGTATTTAATCGACCAACTCAGGTTGAACTCGAATTTCGTCAAGTCGAAAAAACGATTTAATCTCAATTGGTTGAAAAGCGCCCGATTTTATCGGGCATTGTTGTTGTAACAGTAGTGTTGCGTAAAGATTGGGGAGCCTAGCGGCGTTTGTACCCAGAGGTATTTTAAAATGGCTAAGAAGATTGACGGCTATATCAAGCTGCAAGTTCCAGCTGGTAAAGCAAATCCATCTCCACCAATTGGTCCTGCATTAGGTCAACGTGGTGTAAACATCATGGCATTCTGTAAAGAATTCAATGCTGCTACACAAAAAGTTGAACCAGGTCTTCCAATTCCTGTAGTGATTACTGTGTACAACGACAAGTCGTTCACATTCATCATGAAAACTCCTCCAGCTTCTATTCTTCTTAAGAAAGCTGCTGGTATCCAAAAGGGTTCATCTGTACCAAACAAAACTAAAGTTGGTAAGTTGACTCGTGCTCAGTTAGAAGAAATTGCGACTACTAAAGAGCCAGATTTAACTGGTGCTGATTTAGACGCACGTGTTCGTACCATCGCTGGTTCTGCACGTTCTATGGGCTTGGAAGTGGAGCTATAAGACATGGCAAAGTTAACTAAACGTCAAAAAGCCATTGCTGCTGCTGTTGAAGCAAACAAAGTTTACACTTTGGAAGAAGCGGTAGAAGTTCTTAACAGCCTACCTGCTGCAAAATTCAAAGAATCTTTGGATGTTGCTGTAAATCTTGGTGTAGACCCACGTAAATCTGATCAGGTTGTTCGTGGTGCTACTACATTACCTGCAGGTACTGGTAAAACTGTACGTGTAGCTGTATTTGCTCAAGGCGCTCAAGCAGAAGCTGCTAAAGAAGCTGGTGCTGATGTTGTAGGTTTTGATGACCTTGCTGAAAGCATCCAAGGTGGAAACCTTGACTTTGATGTTGTGATCGCTGCTCCAGACGCTATGCGTGTTGTTGGTAAGCTCGGTACAATTCTTGGTCCACGTGGTTTAATGCCAAACCCTAAAGTAGGTACTGTAA
This sequence comes from Acinetobacter sp. GG2, assembly GCF_000292385.1. Lineage (NCBI taxonomy): Bacteria > Pseudomonadati > Pseudomonadota > Gammaproteobacteria > Moraxellales > Moraxellaceae > Acinetobacter > Acinetobacter sp. GG2. Next base: position 52,762 of record NZ_ALOW01000019.1, on the reverse strand, counting down.
CTCCTGATGTTGCGAATGCTGTTAAAAACGCAAAATCTGGTCAGGCTCGTTACCGTGTAGACAAAGCGGGTATTATCCACGCTGCGATTGGTCAAGTTGGCTTTGATGCTGCTGCAATCCGCCAAAACGTTGAAACTTTAGTTGCTGACTTGAAAAAGTTAAAACCTGCAACTTCTAAAGGTGTATACATCAAAAAGATCACTTTGAGCTCAACTATGGGTCCTGGTCTTACTGTTGATGTAAACAACGTTTCTAACTAAGTTTTAACTTAGTTCTGTACAGAATTTTAAAGTCCTGATTGAGTAGGTAGCAAAAATAGAAATAAATTTTTATTTTTGCGCAGTTAAAGCAACGCTTTGACTCTTGCTTATCAGGCGGACTTTGAATTGATGAATGAGAATTTATCAGCGTCAAAGACCTCAGGCGAGAAGGCGTTATTTTCGGATAGCGGCTTTTCTTAATAATCCAGCCTGCGTAGACGCGGTGGTGTGATTTGTTCCTCCTCCGCGTGTAAGTCGAAAGGCTTACGAATTGGGAGTGTGCCCATTGGGTGCATAAATCACCTTAGGAGGTTTTACAATGGCTCTTCTTATCGAAGACAAAAAACAGATCGTTTCAGAAGTAAGTGAAGTTGCTTCTAAAGCGTTTGCAGCCGTTGTTGCTGACTATCAAGGTTTAAGCGTAGAGCAATTAACAACACTTCGTGTTGAAGCTCGTAAGTTAGGTGTAACTACACGTATCGTACGTAACACTTTGGCTAAGCGCGCATTCCAAGGTACTCAATTTGATATCTTGAACGACAACCTTGTTGGTCCAACAATTCTAGGTTTTTCAACTTCTGAAGATGACATGGGTGCAGCTGCACGCTTGTTTGAAGAATTTGCAAAAACTAACAAAGCATTTGAATTAAAAGCTGCTGCATTTGACGGCAAAGTTTATCAAGGTGCTGATGTTAGCGTAATTGCTAATCTTCCAAACCAAGAGAAAGCGCTTACTATGCTTGCCTCTGTTCTTCAAGCTCCTATTTCGAAATTGGGTCGCCTCATTACAGCGCTCAAAGAGAAAAACGAGTCAGAAGCTGCTTAATCAATTTTACACACCATTCAATATCCATTTGGAGTTATTCTCATGGCTTTAACTAACGAAGAAATCTTAAACGCAGTTGCTGAAAAAACTGTTCTTGAACTTGTTGAATTAATCTCTGCTTTCGAAGAGAAATTCAACGTTTCAGCTGCAGCTGTTGCTGTTGCTGCTCCAGCTGGTGGCGCTGCTGCAGCTGCTGAAGAACAATCTGAATTCAACGTTGAGTTGACTTCTTTCGGTGCTAACAAAGTAGCTGTTATTAAAGCAGTTCGTGAAGCAACTGGCCTTGGTCTTAAAGAAGCTAAAGACCTAGTTGAAGGTGCTCCTCAAGTTCTTAAAGAAGGCGTTTCTAAAGAAGAAGGCGAAGAACTTAAGAAGAAACTTGAAGAAGCTGGTGCTACAGTTACACTTAAGTAATTGTAAAAGGAGTCGGTTTTTAAATCGGCTCCATAAAATGGCTGATGGCTCTTGGGTCATCAGCCTTTTTGCGTTACAATAATCGGCTCGATTTTTGTTAGTTTTGTTTATTTTTTAGAAAAAACTAAATAAATCAATTAATTTCAAATGCTTACCAATATTTTTCTTTTTAAAAAATATTGTTAAGTGTTTTAGTACCACTAAAAGTTGCAGCATTTGTAAGCAGTGGTGGCCATATCGGCCTGTGTAATTCCTTCTGAGCCCGTTCTGCAGGCGGGCTTGGTTTACTTTCCGAGGACTCCAGATGGCATACTCATATACCGAAAAGAAACGGATCCGTAAGAATTTTGGTAAGTTGCCCCAAGTAATGGAAGCACCGTACTTACTCTCGATTCAGGTCGATTCGTATAGAACGTTCTTGCAAGGTGGCAAATCTCCAAAAAACCGTGAAGATATCGGTCTCCAGGCCGCATTTCGTTCAGTTTTTCCTATAGAAAGTTATTCTGGCAATGCTGCTTTAGAATTTGTTGAGTATAGCCTTGGTAAGCCTGAGTTTGATGTGCGTGAATGTATTTTACGTGGTTCGACTTATGCGGCACCAATGCGCGTAAAAATTCGTTTGATTATTAAAGATCGCGAAACTAAATCAATTAAAGACGTACGTGAACAAGAAGTCTACATGGGTGAAATGCCACTCATGACTGAAAATGGTACCTTTGTAATCAATGGTACTGAGCGTGTAATCGTATCTCAATTACACCGTTCACCAGGTGTGTTCTTCGACCATGATAAAGGTAAAACTCACTCAAGTGGTAAAGTGTTGTATTCAGCACGTATCATTCCTTACCGTGGTTCATGGTTAGACTTCGAGTTCGATGCAAAAGATCTAGTTTACGTACGTATTGACCGTCGTCGTAAATTACTTGCTACTGTTGTGTTACGTGCACTAGGTTATAACAATGAACAAATCTTGAATTTGTTCTACGAAAAAGTACCTGTGTACCTAGACATGGGTAGTTATCAAATTGACCTTGTTCCTGAGCGTTTACGTGGTGAAATGGCTCAATTTGATATTACTGACAATGAAGGTAAAGTCATTGTTGAGCAAGGTAAACGTATTAACGCGCGCCATGTACGTCAAATGGAAGCTTCAGGTTTAACTAAGCTTTCAGTTCCTGATGAATACTTATATGAGCGTATTACTGCTGAAGATATTACTTTACGTGATGGTGAAGTAATTGCTGCGAATACGTTATTAAGCCATGAAGTGATGGTGAAGTTAGCGGAAGGTGGTGTTAAGCAATTTAACATCCTGTTCACAAACGACATCGATCGTGGTTCTTTTGTTGCTGATACATTGCGTGCAGACACAACAGCAGGACGTGAAGAAGCTTTAGTTGAAATTTATAAAGTAATGCGTCCAGGCGAGCCGCCAACAAAAGAAGCTGCTGAAAACTTATTCAACAACTTATTCTTCTCTTCTGAGCGTTATGACTTATCTCCAGTAGGTCGTATGAAGTTCAACCGTCGTTTAGGTCGTCCTTACGAAGTTGGTACTGATCAAAAGTCTCGTGAAGTTGAAGGTATTTTGTCGCACGAAGATATCATCGATGTATTACGTACATTGGTTGAAATCCGTAACGGTAAAGGCGAAGTAGACGATATCGACCATTTAGGTAACCGTCGTGTACGTTCTGTTGGTGAAATGACAGAGAACCAATTCCGTGTTGGTTTAGTTCGTGTTGAGCGTGCTGTTAAAGAACGTTTAAGCCAAGCAGAAACAGATAACTTGTCTCCACAAGACTTGATTAACGCTAAGCCAGTTGCTGCGGCAATCAAAGAATTCTTTGGTTCAAGCCAATTATCTCAGTTCATGGACCAAAATAACCCATTATCTGAGATTACACATAAGCGTCGTGTATCTGCGCTTGGTCCTGGTGGTTTAACACGTGAGCGTGCTGGCTTCGAAGTACGTGACGTACATCAAACTCACTATGGTCGTGTTTGTCCAATTGAAACTCCTGAAGGTCCAAACATTGGTTTGATCAACTCGCTTTCTGTATATGCAAAAGCGAATGATTTCGGTTTCTTGGAAACACCTTACCGCCGAGTTGTAGATGGTCGTGTAACTGATGCGGTTGAATATTTATCTGCTATTGAAGAAGTAGGCACTGTTATTGCACAGGCCGATTCTGCTGTAGATAAAGATGGCAACTTAACAGAAGACTTCGTTTCTGTTCGTCACCAAGGTGAATTCGTACGTATGCCACCTGAAAAAGTGACGCATATGGACGTTTCTGCACAGCAGGTTGTATCTGTTGCTGCATCACTTATTCCATTCCTTGAACACGATGACGCGAACCGTGCATTGATGGGTTCGAACATGCAACGTCAGGCTGTTCCTACTTTACGTGCTGACAAGCCACTTGTTGGTACTGGTATGGAAGCGAACGTAGCACGTGACTCTGGTGTGTGTGTAATCGCAAATCGTGGTGGTGCAATTGAATTTGTAGATGCTTCTCGTATCGTTATTCGTGTAAACGAAGATGAAATGGTTGCTGGTGAGGCGGGTGTAGATATCTATAACCTCATCAAATATACACGTTCGAACCAAAATACTTGTATTAACCAAAATGTTATCGTGAATTTGGGCGACAAAGTTGCTCGTGGTGACATCTTGGCAGACGGTCCGTCTACAGACATGGGTGAACTTGCGCTTGGTCAAAACATGCGTGTAGCGTTCATGACATGGAATGGTTACAACTATGAAGACTCGATCTTGTTATCTGAGCGTGTTCTTCAAGAAGACCGTTTAACTTCTATTCATATTCAAGAATTGTCATGTGTAGCACGTGATACTAAGTTAGGTGCAGAAGAAATTACTGCCGATATTCCTAATGTAGGTGAAGCTGCGCTTTCTAAACTTGATGAGTCAGGTATCGTTTATATCGGTGCTGAAGTTACTGCTGGTGACATCTTAGTTGGTAAAGTAACGCCTAAAGGCGAAACTCAGTTAACTCCTGAAGAAAAATTGCTTCGCGCAATCTTTGGTGAAAAAGCTGCTGACGTTAAAGATTCATCTTTACGTGTTCCATCTGGTACTAAAGGTACAGTTATCGATGTTCAAGTCTTCACTCGTGATGGCTTAGAGAAAGATGACCGTGCATTAGCGATTGAAAAAGCACAGCTTGATTCTTACCGTAAAGACTTGAAAGAAGAATATAAAATCTTCGAAGAAGCGGCTCGTGAACGTGTAATTCGTTTACTTAAAGGCCAAGAGTCTAATGGCGGTGGTTCAACTAAACGCGGTGATAAACTTTCTGAAGATTTATTATCTGGTTTAGAGCTTGTTGATTTACTTGAAATCCAACCAACAGATGAAGCAATCGCTGAGCGTTTAACTCAAATTCAAGTGTTCTTGAAAGAGAAGAGCGCAGAAATCGATGAGAAATTTGCTGAGAAGAAACGTAAGCTTGCAACAGGTGACGAGTTAACAACTGGTGTATTGAAAGTTGTTAAGGTTTACCTAGCTGTTAAACGTCGTATTCAACCTGGTGATAAGATGGCTGGTCGTCACGGGAACAAGGGTGTTGTTTCTAACATCTTACCTGTTGAAGACATGCCACACGATGCTAACGGTGTGCCAGTAGATATCGTATTGAACCCACTGGGTGTACCATCTCGTATGAACGTGGGTCAGATTCTTGAGACTCACTTGGGTATGGCGGCTAGAGGGCTTGGTGACAAAATCGAAAAAATGTTGAAAGAACAACGTACAGTTTTAGAGCTACGTGAATTCTTAGACAAGATTTATAACAAAGTCGGTGGCGAGCAAGAAGATCTTGATAGCTTAACGGATGATGAAATCCTAGCACTTTCAGGCAACTTGCGCGCTGGTGTGCCTTTGGCTACTCCAGTATTTGATGGTGCTGAAGAAAGTCAAATTAAAGATTTACTTGAATTAGCTGACATTTCACGTACAGGTCAAACAGTATTGTTTGACGGACGTACAGGTGAACAGTTCGATCGTCCAGTAACTGTTGGTTACATGTACATGCTTAAGTTGAACCACTTGGTTGATGACAAGATGCATGCGCGTTCAACTGGTTCTTACTCACTTGTTACACAACAGCCGCTTGGTGGTAAAGCACAATTCGGTGGTCAGCGTTTCGGTGAGATGGAAGTATGGGCACTTGAAGCATACGGTGCAGCATATACCCTTCAAGAAATGCTTACAGTGAAGTCGGATGACGTTGAAGGACGTACTCGCATCTATAAGAATATTGTAGATGGTAACCATTATATGGATCCGGGTATGCCTGAATCGTTCAACGTATTGACCAAAGAGATCCGTTCTTTAGGTATCAACATTGAACTGAAAAATGGTGACTAAGTCGTAAGACTCACGATTTTTTAGGAAAAAACAATATTTGTGACCCAGTCGGGTAAGCGAGGCTTCCCGACACACGGAGAAAAAAATTGAAAGACTTGCTCGATATCATGCGTAAGAAAACGGATTCAGATGGTCATGCACCAATTGAGTTCGACCGTATCCGTATTGGTCTTGCGTCACCAGAAATGATTAAGTCATGGTCTCATGGTGAAGTTAAAAAACCTGAGACAATCAACTACCGTACGTTCAAACCAGAACGTGATGGTTTATTCTGTGCCAAAATCTTTGGTCCAGTAAAAGATTACGAATGCTTGTGTGGTAAATACAAGCGTATGAAATATAAAGGCGTCATTTGTGAAAAATGTGGCGTTGAAGTAACTACAGCGAAAGTTCGTCGTGAACGTATGGGTCACATCGAACTTGCTTCACCAGTTGCTCATATCTGGTTCTTAAAATCGTTACCAAGCCGTATCGGTTTATTACTTGATATGACTCTTCGTGATATCGAACGCGTGTTGTATTTCGAATCATACGTTGTTACTGATCCTGGCATGACGCCATTTGAAAAGTATCAACTTCTTAATGATGAAGAATACTTTACAGCTCTAGAAGAGCACGGTGACGAATTTGTTGCAAAAATGGGTGCGGAAGCTGTTCAGGACTTGTTGAAAGACATCGATCTTGAAGCTGAAATTTCACGTTTGCGTGAAGAAATTCCTCAAACAACTTCTGAAACGAAGTTGAAAAAAGCGTCTAAGCGCTTGAAATTGATGGAAGCATTCAAAGATTCAAACAACAAGCCTGAATGGATGGTAATGAATGTACTTCCGGTGCTTCCACCAGATTTACGTCCATTAGTTCCACTTGAAGGTGGTCGTTTTGCGACTTCTGATTTGAGCGATTTATATCGTCGTGTGATTAACCGTAACAACCGTTTGAAGCGTCTTCTTGACCTTGCAGCACCAGACATTATCGTACGTAACGAAAAACGTATGTTACAAGAGTCTGTAGATGCATTGCTTGATAACGGTCGTCGTGGTCGTGCAATCACTGGTTCTAACAAACGTCCATTAAAATCTTTGGCAGACATGATCAAAGGTAAGCAAGGTCGTTTCCGTCAGAACTTGTTAGGTAAGCGTGTTGACTATTCTGGTCGTTCGGTAATTACTGTAGGTCCTACTTTACGTCTTCACCAATGTGGTCTTCCGAAGAAAATGGCACTTGAATTATTCAAACCATTTATTTTCGCGAAACTACAAGCTTCAGGTCAGGCAACAACCATTAAAGCTGCGAAGAAAATGGTTGAACGTGAAACTCCAGAAGTTTGGGACGTTCTTGCATCTGTAATTCGTCAACATCCAGTGATGTTGAACCGTGCGCCAACACTTCACCGTTTAGGTCTTCAAGCATTTGAACCTATTCTTATTGAAGGTAAGGCAATCCGTCTTCACCCACTCGTTTGTGCTGCGTTTAACGCCGACTTCGACGGTGACCAAATGGCGGTACACGTTCCATTGACACTTGAAGCACAGTTAGAAGCTCGTGCATTGATGATGTCAACAAACAACATCTTGTCACCAGCAAACGGTGAGCCAATCATCGTTCCTTCTCAGGACGTTGTCTTGGGTCTTTACTACATCACTCGTGATGCAGTAAATGCCAAAGGTGAAGGCATGGTGTTTGCTGATACTCACGAAGTAAACCGTGCACTTGCAACTGGTCAAGTTGCGATTCATGCGCGTGTTAAAGTGCGTGTGCATCAAACTGTTATCAATGAAAATGGTGAACGTGAACACCAAACGATTATCGTTGATACAACACCAGGTCGTTGTTTACTTTGGGAAGTTGTTCCACAAGGTTTAAGTTTTGACATGATCAACCTTGAGATGACTAAAAAGAACATCTCTAAGTTAATCAACTCTTGCTACCGTAAACTTGGTTTGAAAGATACAGTTATCTTTGCTGACCAGTTAATGTACTTGGGCTTCCGTCAAGCGACTCGTTCAGGTGTATCTGTAGGTATGGAAGACATGCTTATTCCACCTACAAAACACACAATTATTGATAAAGCGGAAACAGAAGTTCGTGAAATCGAACAACAGTTCGAACAAGGTTTCGTAACTGCTGGTGAACGTTATAACAAAGTTGTCGATATCTGGGCGCGTACAAACGACCAAGTTGCGAAAGCGATGATGGATAACTTGTCTTACACTGTTGTTAAAAACAAACAAGGTGAAGATGAGAAGCAAAAATCATTCAACAGCATTTACATGATGTCTGATTCTGGTGCCCGTGGTAGTGCGGCACAGATTCGTCAGCTTGCTGGTATGCGTGGTTTGATGGCAAAACCGGATGGCTCGATTATTGAGACACCGATTAAAGCGAACTTCCGTGAAGGTTTAACAGTACTTCAGTACTTTATTTCGACACACGGTGCGCGTAAAGGTTTGGCCGATACAGCATTAAAAACTGCGAACTCTGGTTACTTGACTCGTCGTCTTGTAGACGTAGCGCAAGATTTAGTAATTACCGAACCTGACTGTGGTACAGCGGGTGGTTTGGTGATGACTCCATTCATTCAAGGTGGTGATGTCATCGAGCCATTACGTGACCGCGTATTAGGTCGTGTAACTGCTGAAGATGTACGTCGTGCATCTGATGATGAAGTTGTATTACCTCGTGGTACGTTAATTGATGAGAAAATCGCAGCTCAGCTTGAAGAAGCTGGTGTCGATGAAGTTAAAGTACGTTCAGTAATCGCATGTGAATCTACATTCGGTGTATGTGCTCGTTGTTACGGTCGTGACCTTGCACGTGGTCACTTGGTGAACCCAGGTGAATCAGTAGGTGTAATGGCTGCGCAATCAATTGGTGAGCCAGGTACACAGTTAACGATGCGTACGTTCCACGTTGGTGGTGCTGCGAGCCGAACTTCTGCTGCAAACAGTGTTCAAGTACGTAACAAAGGTACTGTACGTTTCCACAACGTGAAAACTGTACAACATGCGAAAGGTCATTTAGTTTCAGTTTCACGTTCAGGTGAAATTGGTATTGCTGATGAGCTAGGTCGTGAGCGCGAACGTTATAAACTTCCTTACGGTGCAAGCATCTTGTTGAAAGATGGTGAAATGGTTGAGGCTGGTGGTATCGTTGCAACTTGGGATCCGCATACGCATCCATTAGTAACAGAAGTTGCTGGTAAAGCACGTTTCAGCCAAATTGCTGATGGTGTAACTGCAACATCGAAAACTGATGATGCAACCGGTATGACAACTGTTGAAATCTTACCTGTAACAGCACGTCCTGCTTCTGGTAAAGATTTACGTCCAGCAATCGTATTAGATATGACTGATGGCACTGAACAGTTCTACTTCTTACCACAAAATACAATTGTAACTGTCCGTGATGGCGAAACAATTGGTGTGGGTGACGTTATCGGTCGTGTACCACAAGAAACATCGCGTACTCGTGATATTACCGGTGGTCTTCCGCGTGTTGCTGACTTGTTCGAAGCGCGTAAACCTAAAGAGCATGCAATCTTGGCAGAAGTGTCTGGTATCGTAAGCTTTGGTAAAGAGACTAAAGGTAAGAACCGTTTAGTGATTACACCAGATGACGGCTCTGAAATTTACGAAGAGTTGATTCCAAAATGGCGTCAAATCAACGTGTTTGAAGGCGAGCATGTGAACCGTGGTGAAACTATTTCTGATGGTCCACAAAACCCGCATGACATCTTACGTTTGAAAGGTGAAGTTGCATTAACAAACTACATCGTGAACGAAGTTCAAGACGTTTACCGTCTCCAAGGTGTAAAAATCAACGATAAGCACATTGAAGTTATCGTACGTCAAATGTTGCGTAAAGTTGATATCACTGATGGTGGCGATACAAGCTTTATCAAAGGCGAGCAAGTGGATTACATCCGCGTTGTTCAAGAGAACCAAGCTGTATTGGCTCAGAACAAGTTCCCAGCTAAGTTTGAACGTCAATTGATGGGTATTACGAAAGCATCGCTTTCTACTGACTCGTTCATCTCTGCTGCATCGTTCCAGGAAACAACTCGTGTGTTAACTGAAGCTGCTGTAACAGGTAAAGAAGATGATTTACGTGGCTTGAAAGAAAACGTTGTTGTGGGCCGCTTGATTCCAGCTGGTACTGGTCTTGCGTACCACTTAGAGCGTCGTCGTCAAGAAGCAGAAGCTGCAGAACATGAGCTTCATAATGACTTCAGTGAAGTAGACCAAGCATTTAGCCAAGCATTAAACTCAGAACAATTCTAAGTTTAGATTGGCATTAAAAAAGGCACCTTAGGGTGCCTTTTTTATTTAAAGTTATTTAACAATTTTAAGTTGTAATTACATAAGAATATTAAAGAGCAAATATTTTATTACTTAAGCGGGATAAAGACTCCACATAAGCAAATTAGGCTACCTACTTATGAAAACTGGAGTAAATCGAATGAAAAAAATGATGATGATTGCAGGTGTGGGTTTAATGTCGAGTACTTTGTTTGTAGGTTGTCAAAACGCAAGTCCAGAAAGTAAGCGTATTGGTTCTGCTGCGATTGGTGGTGGTGCTGGTGGCGCAGTGGGTAAAAGCTTGGGTGGTAACCTTGGCGCAGGCTTAGGAGCTGCATTAGGTGCAGGTGTAGCTGCAAATGCAAAAGGTTCGAATAGTAAAACTACGCGTAATAGTGCAATTGGCGCAGGTGTAGGGGCACTTTTAGGTGGAGCAGTCATTGGTGGTGAGGCGGGTGCCGCCGCTGGTGGCGCACTTGGCGGTAGTGCTGGAGCTGCTTATGAGGAAAAAAAAGGGAAGTACTAAGTTAGGTTGATCGTATCTAAATTAGAAGCTTTTAAGTTTTTAAGGGCTTCTTTTTTTGCTTAATTTATGCGCGTTAAGATGAATTAATTATCGATTCTATAAGGCTTTTACAAAATATCAATCGTCCACAACAGTGTATTAACACAAACTCATAAAATTCCCCATAAAAGAAGATTATGCTTGGAATAGAGCACAATGGAGTGAGTATGGTCATGAAGAAAACAATTGGTTTAGTGTCTACTTTAGTATTATCTGCAGTTATGTTTACTGGCTGTCAAAATATGAGCCCATCTGATCAGCGTATTGGTGCTGCTGCATTAGGCGGTGCTGTGGGTGGTGGCGTAGGTAACCATGTAGGTGGTGGTCTAGGTGCGGGTGTTGGTGCAGCAGCAGGCGCTGGTGTGGGGGCAAATGCTAAAGGTAGTGATAGAAGTTCGACAACAAGCAGCGCAATTGGTGCTGGTATTGGCTCTGTCGTAGGTAAAGCAATTTTTGGTGGTGATACGGGCGCTGCAATTGGTGGTGCACTCGGCGGTGGTGCTGGCGCAGCCTATGAAGAGAAAAGATAGAATTTATTGACATAAAATAAGCGCTTTTGAGCGCTTATTTTATTGGTGGAAAGCTTTAGCTTTTTTGCGGCGGATGTAAAGAGTCTTTTGTACTTCAGCAATTCTTACTCCAGATTCATCAAAAATATTGAGATGATATGTTCTAAGAACTGGCGTATAGTTCTCGGCGAGTTCTCGAATCTGCTCAATCTCTGCTAAGTCGACTCGAATGTCGGCATAAACGGTACTTCGTCCAGGTGATAAAAAGTTAATTTCAGCTGCTTTATCCCAAACAATATATTTTGGTCCTAGATGGTGCATAAGAATAAGCATATAGAACGGGTCTACCATTGAATAAAGACTACCGCCAAAATGTGTTCCCACTAAATTTTGGTTTTTCCAGCTAAGGGGCATTTTTACCCGAACGTGGCAAAGTTCTAAATTCATGATTTCAATATGAATCCCTGCACCACGGTAGGGAGGATAATAATTAAATAAGAATTTAGAGATAGAAGGAATGTTCTGAAGTTTTTTTAAAATAGCCATAATAGTCAATTTTTTTTATTGCAACACTGGTCATACTAGATAAGTATCATCTTTTTTATAGTGATGGCAATGCTTTATCCGATTAACGACATGATCAATTGAAAAACAAAATAGGAAATGATTATGCAGCCAAAGATTTATACAGTAACAACAACTGATCAACAAACCCTATGTGCCAAGGCTTGGGGCGATGAGAAAAAGACCCCATTAGTTTTAGTCCATGGTTATCCTGATAATCAGGAAGTATGGGAATCGGTCATTGAATATTTAATTAATGATTTTTATATCGTTACTTATGATGTCCGTGGAGCGGGTTTGTCATCTATTCCTAAACGGATACGCGATTATCGTTTAGAGCGCTTATCTTTAGATTTACAAGAAGTCGTCGATGAAGTACTGCCAAATCGACAGTTCCATATGGCTGCACATGATTGGGGTTCGATTCAGTCTTGGGAGTCTGCAACTGAACCTAAATTTAAAGGCCGCTTGTTATCTTATACAACCATTTCTGGTCCTTGTTTAGATCACGCTGCGTTGTTCTTAAGAGATAAATTTAAAACGTCTCCTGCAAAGATCTTAAAAATTTTAACAAAATCATGGTATATCGGGGCATTCCATTTACCATTTGTCGCGCCAACAGTATGGTCTCTTTTTAGCCCAGAAAAGTGGGGTAAAATATTAAAAGACTTAGAGCGAAAAGATAATTTACCGTTAAATAATAATATTTCTGCTGATGGTAAATACGGGATTAATTTATATCGTGCTAATTTTATTCCTCGCTTAACAGCACCTCGTCAGCGTTATGCACAGTGTCCAGTTAAAGCAATTATTTTAAAATACGATACTTTTGTGAGCCCTGAATATATTACGGAAGCGATGCCAAAATGGGTTGAAAACTTTGAGTATGTTGAGCTTGAAGCAAACCATTGGGCTATTTTAAGTCAAGCTGAGAAAGTAGCAGCTCATATTCGTCAGTTTATTGAATCACAAAGCAAATAAGTGATTGTTTAATATACAAAACTGCTAATTTGGCGATATTTTCGGCTTCGTAGATGCGAATCTGATAGAATATCGCCTTTTGTTTTGTTCTGAATTTGTTGATGAATGCTGTTGTTGTGGCGATTGCTGTGATGTTTTTACTCTCACTAGCACGTGTTTCTGTCGTATTGACATTAGTGGTTTCTGCCATTGTTGGTGGTCTTGTCTCGGGTTTAAGTCTTTCTCAAACGGTTGATGCTTTTAATGCAGGCCTTGGTGATGGTGCTGAAGTTGCGCTCGCTTATGCCGTATTAGGTGCATTTGCACTTGCTCTTTCTAAATCGGGTTTACCTGACCTACTTGCCCATAAGCTGATTGGTTTATTAGGAATGGAAGCGGGGAAAAGCCGTGAAACCAAGGTAAAATATTTACTCTTAGGTATTCTACTTATTTCTGCGATTTTCTCTCAAAACCTGATTCCGGTTCATATCGCATTTATTCCTGTACTCGTACCGCCATTATTACGAGTCATGAATCACTTGAAACTAGACCGCCGCGCAGCAGCTTGTATTCTGACTTTGGGCTTGGTAGGTACCTATATTTTTCTGCCTGTTGGTTTTGGTGCGATTTTCCTTGAACAAATTTTGATGGGAAATATCAACAAAATCGGTGCTGCTTATGGTTTACATGTAGAACGAGGCATGATGCCAATTGGTATGGCAATTCCAGTTTTAGGTATGGTTTTAGGCACTTTAGTTGCGGTATTTATTAGTTACCGTAAACCAAGAATTTATGCTGATCGAGCTATTACTCCTGTAACCACAATTGATTTAGATAAACCTCTACGTGTAACGGTACAAGATGAAACAGCAGATCTAAAAGCAGATGCAGAAGAACTTAAACATGAAGCAGAACAAGCTCCTGTCATTGCGAAAAAAACAATTTTCATGGCTTTACTGGCGATAGGTCTCACTTTAGTTGCACAGCTTTATTCTGGCTCAATGATTTTAGGTGGTCTAGTCGGCTTCGCAATTTTGTCTACAGCAGGCATTTTTAAATGGCAAGATGCAGATGATGTGTTCGTACAAGGTATGCGAATGATGGCTCTAGTCGGCTTTATTATGATCTCTGCTGCGGGTTTTGCATCAGTCATGACGCATACGGGTGATATTAATCAACTGGTAAAAGGTGTGGTTGAAATTATTGGTGATAATCGTGCCCTTGCTGCTTTCTTAATGCTTTGTATTGGTTTGTTTGTCACGATTGGTATTGGTTCATCTTTCTCTAGTGTTCCTGTCTTGGCAGTGATTTACGTTCCTTTATGTGTACAGTTTGGTTTTTCACCATTAGCAACGATTGCATTGATAGGTACAGCTGCGGCTTTAGGTGATGCAGGCTCTCCAGCTTCCGATTCGACGCTAGGGCCTACAGCTGGTTTAGGTGTTGATGGGCAACATGACCATATTTGGGATACTGTTATTCCAACATTTATTCATTTTAATATCCCTCTACTCATTTTTGGCTGGATTGCAGCTATGATTTTATAATTTTTCATAATATATTAAATTTAAAGCCTTCTTAATAATTATCCAAAGGTGATCATTAAGAAGGCTTTTTTATGGAATAAATAAAACATGTATTCAAAATAAATTATATTAAAATGCTTGGAATTAAAAGTATATTAAAAAGGTTGGTTATATAAAATAATTCTGATTAATAAGGTTGGAATAAAAAACCAATTAAAATGGTTGGTTAATATATAATTTTATTTAAAACAGTTATTTAAAAATAAATATAAAAATAATTTTATAATAGGTGTTGCATCAATTTAAAATAAATGTTTATTATAAATATAAATAGGGTTGGAGATATTAAAGTGTTCAAAAAAGCGTTGGTTATTGCATTAATGGGGATGTCGTCATTTACTTTTGCTGGTAATTGGCAAGTAAAATTTGGTGGTAGTGTTATTGCTCCATCTGACGATACAACAACTCCTTTAGGCGTAGTAAAAGCTGATCATGAATATGCATTTACACCATCAGTTGAATACTTTTTTGGCGAATCTCCTTTTTCGGCTGAATTATTATTAGCAGCGCCCGTCAATCATGATGTTTTATTAGATGGTAAGAATGTCGCGCGTATTAAACAATTACCACCAACAATTACTGCAAAATATCATTTTAAAAACTCAACTCGTTTCACACCGTATATTGGTATAGGGGCGACAGCATTCATTCCTTGGGATGAGCAAGGCGTTGCTGTGAAAGTAAAAGAAGATTTTGGTATAGCTGGGCAAGTTGGTTTTAACTTTCAGCCTGCTGATGCGAAAAACTGGGGAGTATTTGTAGATGTTCGTTATGCAGATATTAGCCCCGAAGTAACAATTGATCCTTCAATTGCTAATTATAAGTTCGATTTAAATATTAACCCATTTGTTTATACTTTAGGTTATAGCTATAGATTTTAAGCATAATAATAAATAGAAAGAATATAATAACAAACCTAGACTCAGGCACCTCACATAGATTTTATGTGAGGTTTTTTATTTTTAATATCACTAAAAAAAGCATAAAACAGACAGTTTTCTACATATTCTTTCACCTTTTATTTTTAAACTATTTTTTATATATCTTTAAAGGAATAATCTCATGAATAGAAAATTTGCCATAGCTCTAGCACTTTTTAGTGGTATGGCTTTTGCCCATAATGTACAGGCTGCTAGTTTTTCGTGTAATGCTGCAAAAACTAAGACAGAACTGAGTATTTGTAAAAACCGCTCTTTAAATGATGCAGATGTGAAAATGGCAACAACCTATCAAATTGTTTTACATGCATTACCGATGGGAGGCAGAGATAATCAAAAAGATACTCAACAACAATGGTTGAAAAAAAGAAATGCCTGCGCTGCCAACGTTAGTTGTATTTCCAAAGCTTATCAGCAGAGACAACAACAGTTGGATTCTATCCTGCAAGATAGAGTGTTAAGCCATGGCCCATTTTAATTAAAGTAAAATTTTTTAATATTCAGGATTGAAAAATTCTAGAAATACTCCATTCATAAAGCATTCGAGAACAAACAGACTTCAAAATTTAAGGAGTGATTTATGAGTGAACAAGCATCACAAAATTATAGTTTCCAAGCAGAAGTAGCACAGCTTTTACATTTAGTGACGCATTCTCTCTATTCTAACCCTGAAATTTTCTTGCGTGAGCTGATCTCTAATGCATCTGATGCATGTGATAAGTTACGTTTTGAAGGAATCAATCATCCTGAATATTATGAAAATGATCCAGATTTACATGTACGAATCAGCTTAAATAAAGAAGATAAAACTTTAACGATCTCTGATAACGGTATTGGTTTAAGCCAACAAGAAGCAATTGATAACTTAGGTACCATTGCAAAATCTGGTACTAAAGACTTCATGTCAAAATTGACGGGTGACCAGAAAGCAGATGCTCAGTTGATTGGTCAGTTTGGTGTTGGTTTCTACTCAGGTTTTATTGTTGCCGATAAAATTACGGTTGAATCACGTCGTGCAGGCTCAGATGCATCTGAAGGTGTGCGTTGGATTAGTGGTGGTACTGGCGAGTTTGAAGTTCAGCAAATTGATAAAGCTTCACGTGGTACTGACATTATTCTTCACTTGCGTGATGACGCGCTTGATTATTTAGAATCTTATAAAGTTAAGCAGATTGTTAACAAATACTCTGACCACATTAGTTTGCCAATTGAAATGCAAAAAGAAGTTTGGCAAGAAGAGGAAGTCGCTGAGGGTGAAGAGCCTAAAGGTGGCCAAATGGTCAAAACTGACGAGTGGGAAGCGATTAACTCTGCAAGTGCTTTATGGACTCGTAACAAAAGTGAAGTGACAGATGAACAATATGTTGAGTTTTATAAAAACTTAACGCATGACTTTGATGCACCACTTGCTTGGGCGCATAACCGAGTTGAGGGTAGCACTGAATATACCCAATTACTTTATATTCCAAGCAAAGCTCCTCATGACATTTTTACACGTGAAGCAAAAGCGGGAATTAAGCTATATGTAAAACGTGTCTTCATTATGGATGATGCAGATAACTTAATTCCAAACTATTTACGCTTTGTACAAGGTGTGGTGGATAGTGCAGATTTACCGCTGAATGTGAGCCGTGAGTTATTGCAAGAAAGCCGTGACGTTAAAACAATTCGTGAAGGTAATGCACGCCGTGTATTGACTGTACTTGATGGTTTGGCTAAATCAGAAGATGAAAAAGACCAAGAAAAGTTCAAAGCGTTCTACACTGAGTTTGGCTCAGTACTTAAAGAAGGTTTGGGTGAAGACTTTGGTAATCGCGAACGTATTTTAAAATTATTACGTTATGCAACTTCAACAAATGATGAAGTCGTAACTTCTTTTGCAGACTATAAAGCGCGCATGAAAGAAGGTCAAAAAGCCATTTATTATGTGACTGCTGACAGCTTAGCTGCTGCTAAAAACTCACCACAGCTTGAGTTGTTTAAGAAAAAAGGCATTGAAGTATTGTTAATGGCAGAGCGTGTTGACGAATGGGCAATGAATTTTGTTCAAGAGTTTGACGGTACACCATTGAAGAATGTTTCTAAAGGCGCGGTTGATTTAGGTGACTTGCAAGATGCAGAAGAGAAAAAGGCACTTGAGCAAGCGGCTGAACAATTTAAGCCTGTGGTTGAAAAGCTAAGTGACTCATTGAAAGCCAAAACTAAAGAAGTACGTGTAACAACCCGTTTGGTCGACTCTCCAGCGTGTTTAGTAACAAGTGAAGGTGAATTATCACCGCAACTTATTCGTATGCTGAAACAAGCAGGTCAAGCTGTTCCTGAAATCAAGCCAATTTTAGAAATTAACCCTGAGCATCCTTTGGTGAAAAAACTTGAAGGTTCAGAACAGTTTGATGACTTGGCAAACGTGATTTTTGATCAGGCTGTGATTGCAGAAGGTGGTTTACCAGAAGACCCAGCTGCTTATGTGAAGCGTATTAATAGCCTATTGTTGAAATAATTTTTCGATATAAAAAAGCCTCTGAACTGTCAGGGGCTTTTTTGTGGATAAAGAAAGAGTTATCCACAACTAAATGATTTTTGGTTAAAAACTAGCTTCTAAATTCATTTGAACACTCAATTGATGCTTAGGATCATCATCAATATGGTTAAAAAAGTTAAGATCATTTTGCATAAAAATCCAATCTCGCCATATAGGTTGGCGCCATGAAATATAAGGCCCCCAGCTATTTACTCGAATGTCATTTTTAGCATATACGCCACCACTATAAACGCCGTAAGTGAGACGATTATCTTTTACAAACTCGTATTGCTGAAAAGTCCAATTACCCCAACTATAGTCTTCATTTTCACTTTTATTAATATTAAATTTACTAGCAAAAAGGGTATTGTCCTGCATTTTTTGCGTCAAGTTCAGTGTTGTTTCAGTGTAGTTCCTGCTGGTTGAGCCGTAGCGA
The DNA here is from genome assembly GCF_000292385.1 of Acinetobacter sp. GG2. Lineage (NCBI taxonomy): Bacteria > Pseudomonadati > Pseudomonadota > Gammaproteobacteria > Moraxellales > Moraxellaceae > Acinetobacter > Acinetobacter sp. GG2. Next base: position 34,492 of record NZ_ALOW01000019.1, on the reverse strand, counting down.
AACACTTGCTCTGTATCTAAGCTCATATTATGTCTTAGATTCCATTTTTTCTTGGCAAGAAATTGGACGTAAACATCACTGTCTGAGTTTGAGCCTAAATCAAGATTATTTTCAAAAGGCATCCATGTTGAAATAGTATCCCAACTTGCAGTAAGTGGATTACTGACTGAAATACGAGGGGTCGAAGCTTTCTTCTTTTTCTTACCCAAGGTTTTATAAGGATCTTTATGCTGGCTTACACGATTCCATAACGTATCATTTCCAAATACGGCCATTAAGTCCTGAATCAGTGCGGCATCTGAATCATTATTTGTTTCTACTTCACAGGGCGAGTGGGTAGAAAAAGCTGAGAATCTTGGAGTTTTGATAAATAGCGTAGAAGAATGTAGAGATCGTCTTGTAGAGCGTGGATGCTTGAAAGAAGTAGAGAAAAGTTGCGTATGAGGAATTAAAACCAGCATACCTAAACTATAAATACAAAGTAAGGCTTTAGATTTATATTCAAATGAAAAAGAAGAGAATTGATTCATTTTTCTGAAAATCAGGAATCAAAAGTTAGCTCAGTATTGTAAGGGAAAAAGCTTAAATTTTTATTTAAAAGTATTTTATTTTTCACCACCTTGGATACAAGCTCCAAGGTGGTCCGTAGCAATTAGAACAGCGCTTCTAAACGCAAGAAAGTACTCACGAAATGATTCCGATCTTCACGGTGGTCATTAAAGTAATTGACGTCGCCTTGTACAAAGAACCATTCACGTAAAAGAGGTTGGCGCCATGAGACAAATGGCCCCCAACTATTTAAACGTAAATCGTTACTGTTGTAATAACCGCCGGTATAAATACCGTAGTTAAAACGGTTGTTTGCAAAGAAACTATGTTCACGGAAAAGTCGGTTCTCCCACGTTAAATCATCGTCTTGATCATCGGCATACGTTAAGCTGAACTGATTTGATAATATTGGTTGATTTGGACGAGCATGGGTGAGTTCTAGATTAGTACGTAAATAATTTTCGCTATGAATACCATATCGATAAATTTCTTCTGCATAAAATTTAAAATCATTACGTAATTGCCAATCTCTTGATGCTTTTAAACGGACATATACGTCGTCTCCAGAGCGTATACCCAAGTCGGCATCTGTTTCAAACGGCAGTTTTTTAGAGAAATTTGACCATCGTAACGCGATTGAACTATTGTCATCTCGTGTGCGTTTAGCATCAATTTTCTTGTTTGAATCTTGATTTGGATTCTGGTTGATATTGGCCGGACTGTTATTAAATTCATTATCTAATGAGTCATCACCAAATACTACGCTCAAACGTTTCTCTAGTGTAGGAAGCTTGATCTTACCGCGAATTCTGGGCTTGATTTCAAAGTTATCGTACTCATTCCAATAGTTATCAACCATGACACGAATCGTTGCTGTTGCTGGTTTTTGAGGGTCGACTTCACCAAACCAGTTGTCAATTTTTTCAGATGTATGATCGGCCCAATTGCGGATTTTCTTTTGCTTGCGATCAAACCAAGTCTGGTCTTCAGTTTGTTCCATGGGTGGAACAATAGGGTGATTGGACTGCTCAGGAAAAATCGTTGGAGTTGCATCAATCCACCTTGGAATTTGGTCTAAAAGATTTTCATCTTTATTCTCTTGAGTTTGAGCTCCAGATGGCAAACTCTCTACTTGCTGAGTTGACGAAGAATTTATTTCTGCATGAGCCATGCATACTGAACCAAATCCTAATGTTACAAGTGCAAAAAGCTGCCGATACGTAATAACGTGAAATGTTTTCATATCTATCTTTATGTTTTGTTGTTATTGTCACTTTTGTTGATTTTTCTAATAAAATCAAGAGGACGACACAAAAGTTAAGTAAATTTAACTTTTTTTACATATTTGAATTAAATGAAAAAGTTTAAGCTAGTAGCGAGAATTTTTAAGCAAAAAAAATCCCCCAAACTAGGGGGATTTTAGATCAGGGAAACTTCAAATTCCGATCATTAAACACATAAAAAACAGAACATTACAGCGCGAATATTCTAAGTGGCAATCATAAACGCATTTTAAACAATTGAATAGTTCTTTTTTTAGAACGCTCTATTGCTAAAACGGTGATAAAACATACGATTTGTTCACACTTTACAGTTAAGACTGTTTATTTTGTGGAATATCACATGTTTCATCATTACAAACAGCCGCATCATCTTGCTCGATTTCTTGAGTATTTGCCTTGAGCTGTGCTTGTTCTAACACTTGTAAAAAAACTTCACGAGGCTGTGCACCTGCAAGCGCAACTCTTTGATCAAATACAAAGAATGGTACGCCAGTTACGTTGAGTTGCTCGTGCGCAATTTTTTCGTCATGACGAACGAAATCAGCCAATTCATTTGTATCGAGTACATATTCAACTTCGGCATTATCAAGGCCAATACGAGAAGCAATTTCTTCTACCACTTCACGTTCACCAATCGCTAAACCTTCAGTCATATAAGCATGGAAAAAGGCTTCTTTTGCTTGGTTACCTAAGCCTTTACTTTGGGCTAGGTGAATAATGCGGTGAGCGTTAAAGCTATTGCCCGAGTTGGCTTTTTGCCATTGGAAGTCGATTCCTTCAGAAGCAGCCATGGCCGCAATGTTGCGCTCCATTTCTTCCATCTCTTCATAGGTACGGCCATATTTTTTCGCTAAACGCTCAGTATTTGAAGTGTCATGTGTTGCTGGCGCATTCGGATCTAACTCGAAACTATGCCAATGAATATCAAGTTCAATACCAGCTTCAGCCGCGACATGTTCAAGGCGTTTTTTGCCGATGTAACAGAAAGGACAAACTACATCAGACCAGACATCAACACGCATGGGAGAATCTCATAAATTTTAATTACCCATCATAATAGGGGTGATGTATCAGGATTTAAAGCATTGAATAGCGAATAGAGTGTTGCGTATTGTGAAATAAATGACATATAAAGAACGAAGAGCTCTATTTTATAACTATAAAGAGCAAAACTATAAGAATGGAAATAGGAGGTGTGTATGCGCCGAATTTTGATTGCAATTGCAGGTCTGGTGGTGATTGCAGGTATTGTCTTTTTTTCCTATCAACATATTAAACAGCAACAAGCTAAAGACAGTAGCGAAATGTTCGATGTCGTGATGAATGAAAAAATGAGTGAACTTTATGAACAGGCTCAAGATTGGTCTAAACCTGTACAACTCGATATTCATGATAAACGGCTTGCAGGACACTATAAGCAAGTCTCAGAGTTTCTTTTAAGTTATTGGGTTCAAAACGTAAATGCCCGCAATGAATATTTAAGAGAACTAAAAGCTGCAAAGTGGGATACTTTTTTAAATGTTGACCGTTTGGACCTTGATAAAAAACAAAAATATGCCGAAACAGAAAAGATGTTGGCTGATGTTCGGCAAGCTTCAGATAAATATCAATCTGAATATGAATCAATACATAAGACCTTTCTCGCTAAAATTCAGGAATTATCTGTTGATGCAGATACGAGACAACTTCTTGAAATGAAATTGGGAACTCAGCAAAAGGCTGATCAAGACCATACGATTTTTATGATTGAGCTACAAATTTTAGATGACGCAGAGGAAATGTTTAAACTTCTAAAAAACTATTCGTGGCAAAAGAAAGATCATATGATCCTTTTTCATGAAAATGCTCAAGTTAAAAAATTTAACGAGCTTTACCAGCATGTTTTAAAGCTTAATGCAAAAATTGAAAGTATTAAGAAAAAGAACGTGGCTGCTTTAGAAAATGAGCTAGAAGAATAATTGCAGCATGAGCATCAACTACTATGTATTGGTGCTCTCAGCTTTGCCTTTTATCAAGAAAGATTGTAATAAACTTTGAGAAGTTTGTAGTTTGTTTAACTGCTCAGAGACATGCATCAGTTCTGTTTGTAGCTTTTCTTGAACAATAGGGCAGAGCGTAAATACTCGTTCATCTAAATCAAAACACGGTAATAACACTTGGATATCTTTTAGCGTCATACCAGCATCATTTAATATTTTAATTTTCTTAATATTTTCAATGTCTTTTTGCGTATAACTGCGATAGTTATTACTTGCGCGATGCGGTTGTATTAGCCCTAAACTTTCATAATAATGCAGCATACGCGGACTAACTTTTGTAAGTTCGGCGACTTTAGCTAGGTTCATAAAATAGGCTTGACCTTAACAGTGGTGTCATAGTTTAGCATGCTTTTATCTTTCAAAATGGTACTTGTTCAATGATTAGAAAACTCATTTTATTGGTGTTATTCGGATTGATGTCATTTGTTGCAAATGCCAAAACACTGGAACTTCAGGAGAAGAACATGCGTCAAATATTTGTACTTCATGGTTATTCAGCTTCTATAAATGATCACTGGTTCTTGGATCTAAAACATCAAATAGAAGATGAACATACGGCTGTGACACTAATACCATTTCCAAATTCTGAGCATCCCGATGTAGATGCTTGGCAGAAGGTACTAGATGAACAGATTCCTAACGTTAATGAAAATACCTATTTTGTGGCACATAGTTTGGGTGTGATTACTTTGCTGCACTTTTTGCAAAGACATGATTATCAACATATTGGAGGAATGATTTTAGTATCTGGGTTCTCTGGGCCACTTTCAGACATTTCTCCACTCGATGCTTATATAGCAAAGAGCAAAGTCGACACCAATTACTTTAAGGCTATAAACAAAAAGCTGGTGTATTTGTCTGATACTGATGATTTGGTTCCACCAAAACTGACAGTTCAATTGGCTAAGGATATTGATGCGCCGTACATTACTGTTCCTAATGGTGGGCACTTCTTAGGTCGGGAAGGTTATACGACGTTTCCACAAGTCGTGAATTCTTTAAAAGAAATGTTAGAGAACGACTAAAAATTTATAAGATAAATCTCACTCTATAAATGATTATATTTAATTTATAGGGTGGTTTTTCTATTCGGCTTTCTATTAATAAAGTTCCTTACTATTACATTAAAAATTTTAATTATATTTACCGTTTATCTGAGCCTTACTGAATCAAAAAGCAGTTTGTTGTAGCCTATTTATAGAGACCTTTATTTGAATCTTCATCTTTTGATTGAAATAGGATGACTGATTTTTTGGAGCAAGTTATGAGCTTTTTAAAACAATCAGCTTTAATCGCTGCATTTGCTTTTATGGGTTTACCAACTGTTCAGGCAGAAGAGGTAACGACTTTACCCACTATTCGCGTTATGGCTGAATCTGAGCTACGTGACGAGGTGGGTTTTGTACCGTTTCAAGAAGATAAGAAGGTACGCCAAGCACTACAACACCATGAATATAAAATACATAACGATATACAGAATGCTTTAGTCCCTGAAGGGATGACGACCGTAGATTATCAGCCCGTTATGGCGCAGCCTGATTTGTCGCAACTTTCCCCATTCTTACAACAATATATTTTAGCAGTAGCGGGTGGAATCCAATCTTCTGACCCAACCAATGGTCTTTTTGAAATGTTAAGACCTTTGAACATTAATCGAGGTAATGTTGATGCTTATCGTAATGGTACGATGAAAGTAAACCTTAATGACCTCATAAATTTACAGCAGCAAATTCAAGACGGTTTAAAAGGGCGATAAAATAAAAATCCCCGCACTGAGCGGGGATTTTTTTATCTTGGTGTTAATTAAACACGTTCGATAATCGTTGCAATACCTTGACCAAGGCCGATACACATGGTCGCAAGACCAATTTGAGTATCTTGTTGCTCCATTACGTTCAACAACGTAGTGGTGATACGTGCACCAGAACAGCCTAGTGGGTGACCCAAAGCAATCGCACCACCATTTAAGTTAATGATGTCTTGCTTGTCATAAACGCCTAAGCCTTTCATTACTGACAAGCCTTGAGCAGCAAATGCTTCGTTTAATTCGATAGTTTGAATATCAGCCATCGTTAAACCAGCACGTTTAAGCGCTTTTTGAGTTGCTGGAACTGGACCGTAACCCATAATTGCTGCATCACAGCCTGCAACTGCCATAGAGCGAATGACAGCACGTGGTTTTAAACCTAATGCTTGAGCACGTTCAGCAGACATAAGCAACATTGCAGAAGCACCGTCAGAAAGAGCAGAAGATGTTGCTGCTGTTACTGAACCACCTTTAGGGTCAAATACAGGTTTTAATGCTTTGAATGCTTCAAGGTTTGCATCTGGACGAATCACTTCGTCGATGTCGCAAAGGATTTTAAAGCCATTTGCATCGTGTCCTTCAACACCAACGATTTCGTTTTTGAAACGACCTTCTTGAGTTGCAGCCCAAGCACGGCGGTGAGATTCAACACCGAACGCATCTTGCTCTTCACGAGTAATGCCGTTCATGCGACCTAACATTTCAGCAGTTAAGCCCATCATGTTAGATGCTTTCGCATAGTGTTTAGATGCTTCTGGGTTAAGGTCGATGCCGTGCATCATACCTACGTGGCCCATATGCTCTACACCACCAATAATGAAGATGTCACCTTGGTTAGTCGCAATTTGTGCTGCCGCTGTATGGATTGCCTGCATAGACGAACCACAAAGACGGTTCACTGTTTGACCAGCAACAGTTTTAGGCAAGTCAGCCAATAAACCGATGTTACGGCCAATGTTCATACCTTGTTCTAGAGTTTGGTTTACACAGCCCCAGATCAGATCTTCAACTTCATTTACATCAAACTGGTTACGGGCAACGAGCGCACGTACAAGTTCAGCAGATAAACTGTCGGCACGTACATTACGGAACATACCGTTTTTAGATTTGCCCATGGCAGAACGAACGCCATCAACAATCACAACGTCACGTGGATTTAAAGTAGCCATTCACGTCGCTCCTTAACCGTAGAATTTTTTGTTGTTAGCAGCCATGTCGCGCAACATTTGCGGCGCTTCATAAGCCTTACCTAAGTGTGCATATTTGTCGCAAAGCGCAACGTATTCAGCAACACCTGTTTGGTCGATGTAACGGCATGGACCACCACGGAATGGAGGGAAACCTACACCCATAATCATTGCCATGTCTGCTTCAGCGGCAGTTGCAACGATATTGTCTTCTAAGCAACGAACTGTTTCGTTACAGAAAGCAAGCATCATACGGTCAATGATTTCTTGGTTATCAAACTCACGTTTTTCACCAGTCACGAAAGGAGCAATGATTTCATATGCTGTAGGATCAACAGTTTTTGCTTTCTTGCCTTTCTTGTCGAGTACGTACTTGTAGAAACCAACGTCATTCTTTTGACCAAGACGTTTAGCTTCGTACATTGCTTGAATTGAACCTTTGTAGTCTGGCTTCATACGGTCTGGGAAACCTTCTGCCATGACTTCTGCACCATGTACACCTGTGTCGATACCAACAACGTCGATGAGGTAAGCAGGACCCATTGGCCAGCCAAACTTAGACATTACATTGTCAACTTGTTGGAAGTCTGCGCCGTCTTTTACAAGAAGGTCAAACGCACCAAAGTAAGGGAACAATACACGGTTAACCAAGAACCCTGGGCAGTCGTTTACAACGATTGGTGTTTTACCCATTTTTTGAGCAAGCACTACAGTCGTTGCAATCGCTTCTTCAGAAGTTTTTTCACCACGAATAACTTCTACAAGCGGCATCATGTGAACTGGGTTGAAGAAGTGCATACCAACGAAGTTTTCAGGACGTTGTAATGCTTTCGCTAAACGTGTGATTGAAATCGTAGACGTATTAGAAGCAATGATCGTATTTTCACGAACATTCTTTTCAGTATCCGCAAGTACCATTTCTTTAACTTTTGGATTTTCTGTAACTGCTTCGATTACGATATCAACTTCTTTAAACTCGTCGTAGCTTAAAGTAGGGCGGATACGTGCAAGAGTTTCACCCATTTGCGCAGGTTTCATTTTCTTACGTTCAACTTGTTTAGTTAACAAGTTGTTTGCTTCTGACATACCTAATGCAAGTTGTGGGTTACCAATATCTTTCATGATAATTGGTGTGCCTTTGCTTGCAGCTTGGTAAGCAATACCACCACCCATAATACCAGCGCCAAGTACAGCTGCTTGGTTTACAGGGTGTGCACCTTTTTCATGTTTTTTAGCAGTTTTCTTAACAACTTGGTCATTGAGGAATAAGCCAATCAATGCACCAGCTTGTGGGGTAATTGCTGCTTTCGCAAAGCCTTCAGCTTCAACTTTTAACGCTTCATCACGTGCAAGGCTTGCACCTGCTTGTAATGAATCAAGTAATAGTTTTGGAGCAGGGTATTGAGCAGGGTTTGCTTTAGCAAGTACTGCACCTTTTGCTGTGTTGAACGCCATCATTTGTTCAAGCGGGTTCAATTTTACAGCATCAAGTTTCTCTTGGCGTTTTGCTTTCCAGTTTAAACGACCAGAAATTGCTTGTTTAACCAGGTCAGTTGCAGCATCAAGTAATTTATCAGCAGCTACTACAGCATCAACAGCACCATCTTTAAGTGCAGCAGCCGGTTTTTTAGGAACAGCCATTGCCATCCATTCAACTGCGTTATCGATACCGATAACACGGCTTAAACGAACGCTACCACCGAAACCAGGATAAATACCGAGTTTGATTTCAGGTAAGCCCACTTGTGCAGCTTCTGACATCACACGATAGTCACATACTAAGCACATTTCAAAACCGCCACCTAAAGCCATGCCATTAATAGCAGCAACTTTTGGAAGGTCTAAATCTTCAAAGCTATTGAAGATTTCGTGAACAGGCATAAGCCAGTCAACAATCGCTTTTTCGCCTTGTGCAAAGTTTTCACCAAATTCAGTAATGTCTGCACCAACGATAAATGTTGATTTGCCTGAGGTAACAACTAAGCCTTTAATATCGTTATTGGCTTTTACCGCAGCAATAGCAGCTTGGAAATCTTCAATTGTTGCACGGTTAAATTTATTGACCGACTCACCTTGTAAGTCAAAGCGGAATTCTGCAATTCCGTCCGCAAGCATTTGGACGGTAATGGCATTGCCAGCGTGGATCATGCCTGATCTCCTTAGTTTTGGAGGATTTCTAAGTTGATGTTATGAAGCGTGTGTACAGCTCCGGTACACATTTATGCTTCGCTAATCTTACGATAACTATATCTAAAAAGAAGCCAACAAGTTGTATCAAGCCGTGACGCAAGGGTCATCAATTATCTGCAAATAATTTTTTTTAATTTATTTATATGAAAAATATGTTTTTTTATAGGGAGCAATAACTTGATAAGCAAGGGTGAAGGGCCCATAAGAGAATGTAATAAATGATGAAATGAATGATAAAAGAGCAATGAAATAAGAGAGTTTTCTATGGGAAAAATGCATGTAAGAAAAAATAATAAACACTATTAAATAACTCAATTTTTTGAACTGCTAATGAAAATTAAGATACTTTGTGAATTATTAGACAGAAATGGTTGTCTATTTTTTTATCTTTGGATAAACTTTGTGTTATAAAAATGTTAGACAAAGTAATATTATGTTAAAAAATAAGTTTATGATTTTAGCCATCTTACCAATGATGTTGAGTGCGTGTGGCGGTGGTGGTTCTAGTGATAATAATTCCGTAAATAACGATCAAAGTAGTGCATCACAAGATTCTACAGCGAATGGAAGTCGTTATTATTTTATGGATTACAATGCGAATGAAACAGATGAGTTAAATATTTCTTATTTTGAAATATTCAATAAAAAATCAACAGATGGATCCTCTAATCAAGCTTTAGGTGAGTATTTGCTTACAGAGAAAAAACTCTATTTGCCAACTGATAGAGCGATTAATGTGATGAATATTAATTCGCTAACGGATTGGACACTGGATCTTATTGGTGATGTGAAAGAGGATTGGAAACTTCAGAGAGTTAATCTGTCTGGTCAGAATATGTTTGACGCTGTTTTACCAGGTTATCGAGTAGTAGGCTTTCCAGTAAATGATGCAAGTACGACTAATGGGCGTATATTTCTTAATACTTATGGACAGAATAAATTTCCTGAAGGAAGTAGTTGCTACCGTTTAATTTCAAAAAAATCTAATCAAGAGTCGTTTGCATTTAATGTCGGTCAAGATTATGAACTTAACCAAAGTTTTGATGAGTTCGATGCTGAAAATGCTCCATATCTTAATCGTTTGAATCAAACAAATCCATTTGGCTTTACTTATAAAGCAGTTAAGGGAACATGGCAAAATGTTTCATGGACAACAATTTATAATACTAGTTTAGGTTTTGCTGCAAACGATAGTGTGGCGGTGCAATATCAAGGTAAGCCATATACAGCAAATTATACAAGTAACATTGCTTGGACGGCTGATCAAGAAGTTAAGCATTGGGAAACATACTTAAAAAATACCAATGATTCTGACAGTATTCGTTTAGCTCAGTTAAGAATTGCACAATTGAAAACTGGCTGTTATGCCTACAATGAAACCGCTGCAAGAGCACTTGTTTCTCTAAATGCGTTAAATTGGAAACCCTATCAAAACTAATTTAAAGCCTGAGTTTAAGAAATCTCAAGAATAAATATTCTTGAGATTTCTTTTTGCTAAAAATAATAGTTAATCATATGACTCTGAATTTTCTTCGAGAGTTTGTTATTATTTCTCCGATTTTAAATTTCTTCGAAGTATTTTAAAGATGCTTAAATGCGAGTAACTATATGATTAAGTGGATCGTATTAGCGATTTTTGTAATATCTGCATTGTATATCCAACATCGCGGCAAAGTGCGTCACTCGTTTTATCGTCAATTTTTTGACCATTCAACCTTGCTCGCACCGATTAACTTTTTAATGTACATCTTTTCAAAGGTACCGAATCAGCCTTATATCGATACTCAACACTTCAAAGATTTAAAAGTGTTAGATGAAAATTGGGAAATGATTCGAGACGAAGCGAAAGCTTTATATGACCAAGGTGGGATTAAAGCATCAAGTACCTACAATGACTTAGGTTTCAACTCGTTCTTTAAAACAGGATGGAAACGTTTTTACCTGAAATGGTATGAGTCAAGCCATCCTTCGGCTGCTGAGCTTTGTCCGAAAACCACTGCTTTACTGAAAACATTACCAACGATTAAAGCGGCAATGTTTACCGAACTTGCTCCTGACAGCCGTTTGGTTAGACACCGTGACCCGTATGCAGGTTCACTTCGTTATCACTTGGGTTTAATTACACCAAATGATGATCGTTGTTTCATTGATGTCGATGGTGAAAGATACTCTTGGCGTGACGGTCAAAGCGTTGTGTTTGATGAAACTTATATTCACTATGCTGAAAATAAGACTGATCAAAACCGTATCATTTTCTTTGCAGACGTTGAGCGTCCGATGAAAGTGAAATGGATGGAACGTTTTAATCACTGGTTTGGTCGTAGCGTGATGACTGCGGCAAGTTCGCCGAATGAAACAGGTGATCAAACGGGCGGTTTAAATAAAGCATTTGGCTATGTGTATCAAATTCGTATTAAAGCCAAAGCATTAAAAGCGAAAAACCGTAAGTTATATTACTTCTTGAAATGGTTCCTCATGCTTGGGATTTTCTTCCTGATTTTTGTGCGACCATATGTATTTTAATTAAAACGCCCGAAAGGGCGTTTTTTTATTGTGATTATTTAAATAGTTTAGATTTATTTTTATGCATTTAAAACGCTGATTATTAGCGTAGGGAGTATTTTGTTTAAAATTTTAGGTGAATTTTATATTAATTATTGGGATGATAATGCAGCTGGTAAATATATACCTTTCTTGTACTTAATAAATTTTAAAAATTTGCGTGGAATATAAATGAATACGGTGATGAAACAAGCTTTAGTAATAACTACATTTAGTGCAGCAGTAATATTAACTGGATGTGGTAAATCTAAGCCAGAGCCAAAATCAAAAACAGAAAAAGTTGAGGCAATTTCGGATTGGAGCTGTACGCACCCTGACAATTTAAATCAGATTCAAACCTCTTTGAAAAAAGAATATTTGAAGCAAATCGAACGTAGCTTAAGACAAAGTCAATATCAGGTTGATGCTGATATTCTTAATAAAATTAATCAAGGTTTGAAGTTTGAAATTAAAAATATTCGCACTTTACCGTTAGAAGATGAAAGTCAAAAAAATACACAACTCAGCTGTGAAAGCCAGTTAGTTGTTTCATTTCCTAAAGGTTTACAAAAACGTGCGGAAAAAGCATATGTTGAAGAACTGCGACACTCTAATGGAGAATCGCAAACGCTGAATGACTATTTTTCGGATAATGAATCATCTTTGACTCTTGAAAATGATCAATTGAAAGGTGAATTTTTCTATAACATCACAAAAACAGATAAAGAGGGGTTGGTGTTTGATTTACCAAGTCAAAACACTGTGATTGAAGGATTGGTTTTTGTTGCCACTAAAGCTGTGCAATATGCGGCTTATGTTAAAGAGAATGAGTTGATTGACGAGAATATTGAAGAAAATCGACAAATGTCTGAACAAAATAATGAAGAGCAGACTGCTTTGGCTCAGGAAGCCATGGATGTTCGTAAAAAAGAATTGGATAGCGATAAAGCGAAGCAAGTGGAACGTTTAAATCTGACTTGGGATAAATTGGGTGCCGATAAAAAAACTCAATTTAAACAAGATCAATCGGATTGGTTTAAAAAACGTGATGTTGAATGTAAAGTACTGGCACAAAAAAGTGTGGAAGAAATTCCTGAAAAGGACTTAGAAACTTACCAAAAGCAATCAGATTATTGGACTGCTGATATGCGTAAGCAAAATCAAGAGATGCAATATACTCAGTGCTTTATTCAAAAAACTGCAGAGCGTACGGTTTATTTAAATAATTTAAACTAATCTGAAACTCTCTATAAGTGCTTGGTCAATCGTGTTGAAATAGATGGGATTGACCAATCTTTAGTAAGCTCGAAAGGGATTTTTTTTATAGAATAAATTCGATAAATTGTTTTTGTGACCAATTTCACAGTGCTGGCAATTTGTTACAACTATTAAAAGCCAACGCATAATTTTGATTCTACAATTGCTCCGTTTTTTCGAAGACTGGTTAGCGGAAGTAGGTTTCAAAATGGCTCATGCTCATCACGTAGCTCATGCACATATTCACCACATTAAATTGAGAAAAGAAGAAAGTTCTCAGGGTGACTTAAAAACGAAAGCGATGTTAAACAAAGCTTCTGCTGAGACTAAAAAGCATAGCCGATCGGCTTCTAAAAGACATAAAGTAGAAGACCAAAATATCGATCTGCATAAATTCTCAAGCAAACTTGAAAGTATGTCTGCAAGGCATAGTAAAGAAAAATGTGCCAAGAATATCCGTATTGCTTTACAAGCGGCTGGCGCAGACGTTTCAAAGCATCCAGTGGCTGCATCTGACTGGGGACATACTCTAGAAAAGAACGGCTATAAGAAAATCAAACCAGCATTCAACCGTCCTCAAGAAGGCGATATTTATATTATTGAACGTACCAGTGGTCATACCTACGGACATATTGCTGGCTATACGGGCAATGGCTGGTTCTCAGATTTTCGTCAAAAAACCTATGCGGTGTATAAAGAAAAAGACGTGAAGTACAGTTACTATCGTCTCGATTCTTAAGACCTACGACACACTTTGTCGGACTACTTTGTCATCCCTTGTCTAATTTGGGTTCTGGCACAGTAAAGCACTTGAAAAGTAAGGATGAAAACATCACATTAGGTATTCAGTATTAAGCCATGCATGCCAATAGTGAATCAAAACGCTCGTCCCCATATTGAAAAAATTTTAGCCCATATGACCCAACTTCCAGGCGTTTATAAAATGCTAGGGAAAGAGGGCGAATTGTTATATGTCGGTAAAGCAAAAAACCTAAAAAATCGGGTGTCGAGTTACTTTGTTAAAACCATTGAGCATCCGAAAACTCAAGCTTTAGTTGCCAGAATTTATGATATTGAAACGCTCGTCACGCGTTCAGAAACAGAAGCGCTGCTTTTAGAACAAAACCTAATTAAACAACATCGTCCGCCATATAACATCATGCTGCGAGACGACAAATCATATGTCTATATTTTTGTTTCCGCAGATAAGCCGTATCCGCGAATTGCTAGTGGACGTGGCAAAGGTAAGCATCAAATCGGGAAGTTCTTTGGCCCGTATCCAAGCGCTTATAGTGCGCGAGATACCTTGCTGGTTTTACAAAAACTTTTTAATGTTCGTCAGTGTGAAAACAGTTACTTCTCACAGCGCAAACGTCCATGTTTGCAATATCAAATCAAACGCTGTTCGGCCCCATGTGTAGGCTTGGTTTCACCAGAAGATTATAAAGAAGATGTAAATAACAGTATTCGGTTCTTACAAGGTGATACCAAAGAATTAAACCAAGAGCTAATTACGAAAATGGAGCAAGCAGCGGCGGATCTTGAATTTGAAAAAGCTGTTTTCTATCGAGATCGATTGTCTTTGCTTCGTGAAGTACAAGCGCAACAAGCTGTTTTCAAAGTGAAAGGTGAAGCTGACATTTTGGCAATTGCTTATCAGGCTGGTGTGACATGTGTGCAGATTATGCATGTGCGTAATGGACGTATGCTAGGCGGTAAAAGTTATTTCCCTGATATGTTGGGTGATGACCTCGGACAAATGCTAAGTGACTTTATGGCAAACTTTTATTTTCAGGTTGCCGATGAAGTACCAAGTGAACTGATTGTAAATACTGCTTTGTCTGACCATAAAGAGCTGGAAGAAGCCTTAGCACAGCAGTTTGGAAAGAAAGTCCAGATTAAGAGCAATGTGCGAGAAACACGTGCTGAATGGTTAGAGCTTGCTGAAATGAACGTTCAGCATGCAATTAAAGGTCAGTTGAGTAACCACTTAGAACTCAATGAGCGTTTCCACCAGCTTGAGCAGGTGGTTGGCCGTCCAATTGATCGTATCGAATGTTTTGATATTAGTCATACCATGGGCGAAGCACCGATCGCATCATGCGTGGTGTTTGACCAAGGCGGTGCGCGTAAACGGGACTACCGACAATTTGCCATTCAAGATATTACTGCGGGCGATGATTATGCTGCAATGCGACAAGCTTTAACGCGTCGCTATAAAAAGGCGATGCTGCCTGACTTGCTTTTAATTGATGGTGGTAAAGGCCAACTTCATATGGCAATGGAAGTTATGCAAGAACTTGGACTTGAGGCTTTCATGATTGGTGTATCAAAAGGTGAAGGGCGTAAACCGGGACTTGAAACGCTTCATTTTACTGACGGCACAAAAATTCAGTTACCTGAAGATCATAAAGCCCTACATTTGATTCAACAGGTCCGTGATGAAGCTCACCGTTTTGCGATTACCAAACACCGAGCTAAACGTGATAAACGCCGTAGTACCTCAGTTTTAGAAGCAATTCCGGGCTTAGGACCTAAACGCCGTCGAGATTTATTAACACATTTTGGTGGGATTCAAGGCGTGTTAAAAGCATCTGAAAAAGAACTGACAGTCGTGCCGGGCTTAGGTGAAGTGATGGCAAGAACGATTTATAAAATTTTGCATGAGTAGCCACGTATTTAAAATTTGAGTGACAAAAGCGCTCGTAAATTAATAGCTGAATGACCATTCACATGATGGTCAAAATAATGAAAGATACTTCCTAATCACGCACATGACTTAGGGATATGCATGTCATTATTACAACTATTTGAAGATGTAAAACAAAATGAATGGATTGATATACCTGCAGGATGGTTACAGGGCCGTACGGTTTTTGGGGGCCTTGTTGCTGGGCTATTAATGCAAAAAGCATGCTCCCATATTCAAGATTCAAATAAAAGATTATTAAGTTGTAGTGTTACTTTTGTGGGGCCTGTACAGCAAGGTTCTGCCCGATTGACTATTGAAGTTTTAAGAGAGGGGAAGTCAGTCACTACGCTTGAGGCACGTTTATGGCAAGATGACGCAGTGCAAACCATTTTGGTTGCAAGTTTTGGGGCATCTCGCGTATCGAGTATTGAGGTTAAACAAGAACCCGTTGCTCCTGCGTATGTACAACCTGAAAATTTATCTGTCATTCCTTTTGGTCAGCATATGCCTGAATGCTTTCAGCACTTTGAAGTGTGTTGGGCTGAGGGTAATTATCCGGTGACAGCAAGTGAGCATCCAGACTTTGGTGGTTGGTCAAGGTTCTCACCAGAGCAACATGAAAATCGTCAACTAACATTGCCTGATTTGATTGTTCTCATGGACATTTGGCCGCCGGGTGTATTGCCAATGTTTAAGCAAGTTGCACCTGCAAGTTCTTTAACGTGGCACATTACGTATGTGAACCCAGTCCAGCATCAATTGTGTGACTGGTTTAAATATAAAGTCGTCACAGAATATGCAAGTGAAGGTTACTCGACAGAATATGCATATCTTTGGGATCAAAGTGATCATTTAATTGCAATTCTGAGGCAAACTGTTACGGTATTTACCTAAGCAATCTACTTTCTCGATTCACATATTTCGTATAAAGTGGCTGTTACAGATAGATACAATATTGAAGTATGTGTCTTTGTCTGTTAAAAGATGCGTGAAGACTAAATTGGCGGTGTTTATGACCACAGGGCGAATCCTGAATATCCCAAATATCCTAACTTTGGCGCGTATCGCGCTTATTCCAGTATTTTTGGTGATTGCATATTGGCCGCCTGCAATAGGTATTGGTGAGCATGTAGGAAGTATGACTCGTCATATTATCTTGACTGCGATCTTTGTGCTGGCCGCTATAACCGACTGGTTTGATGGCTATTTGGCACGATCTTTAAACCAGACTTCAGCATTTGGCCGATTTCTAGACCCAGTTGCAGACAAACTCATGGTAGCAGCTGCACTTATTGTTTTAGTGCAGTGGAAACCTACCATTGCGATGGCTTTTGCAGCAATTGTTATTATTTCACGGGAAATTACTGTTTCTGCTCTACGTGAGTGGATGGCAGAACTGGGTGCGCGAACCAGTGTAGCAGTGTCAACTGTAGGTAAATATAAAACTGCATTTCAAATGATTGCCATTAGTGTGTTCTTACTCAACTGGCAGCCTTTAGAAATGTTGGCTTATGCTTTGTTATATACAGCAGTCATTCTTACTTTGTGGTCAATGTTTATTTATTTAAAAGCCGCGTGGCCATATCTAAAGCAGCCATAAAACCAAATAAGATTCTAAAAAGCCTTTCCTTGAGAAAGGCTTTTTTATTGCAAAGCGCAAAAATAGCGTAACTCACGTAATTGGTATGATGAGTAAATACCATTGGCAAAACGGCACTAAACTGGCATTGTTAGCTTGAGAGATAGCTAAGCAGCAAGGGGAGATTGAATGACTCTAGATTTATTTTCTCCGGAACCTTGTGAAAATTTATTACCTTATGATGGCGAAGTTCAGGACTATGGATGTATTTTAGGTGCTGAAGAGGCCGAGCAATATTTTCAGTATTTGTATCATCATCTGGCATGGCGACATGATGAAGCGAAGTTATACGGCAAGCACTTCATTACTCCCCGCAAAGTTGCTTGGTATGGTGACGAGCATTATAGATATAAGTATTCTGGTGTCTTTCGAGATTCTCTACCGTGGGACAAAGCACTTGCTAAGTTGAAACAGCAGGTAGAACAAATTCTTTCAGAAAAATTTAATTCTTGCTTAGCCAATCTTTATGAAGATGGAACGCAAGGTATGGCTTGGCATAGCGACTCAGATGTGTCTTTAGCTAGAACAACCACCATTGCTTCTTTAAGTTTTGGAGCGACCAGAAAGTTCTCTTTTAGACATATTCACACTAAAGAAAAAGTTGAAATGTGGTTACAGCCAGGCCAACTTATTGTGATGCGCGGTGAAACTCAACAATATTGGCAACACCATTTAAATCGTTCGACAAAAATTTTACAGCCACGTATTAATCTGACATTCCGTCAGTTCAAATTTTCATAAGTTTTTGCTAAAAATTAGGCAAGAAAAAAGCCCATGATGGCTGCATGAGCTTATTCCTCTGAGGGAGAGCCTTCTATTGATGAGCTGCTGATGAAAAGAATCATCAATAGGTGCTAAAATCATAATATGAGAATATTTTGATTTTTTCAATGCTTAAAAATGTAAAAAAACTTTAAATTATCAAAAATACTATTTTATATCTCACCTTTTTCTGAGAGTTCCATAAAGCGCTGCTCAATCAATCCAGCATTTTCTTGCAAAATTTCAATCAGTTTTTGAATATTTAAAAAGTCAAAACGATTCTTTGATGCAACTAATGTTAAAGCCAAAGGAACTTCTTTACTCGAAAAACGAACGGGAACGGCAAGGCCTGAAACATTAGGGTCAATCTCACCTTGTGAGAAATAGAAGCCTTGTTTTTTTATTTTACGCATGCGTTGAATAAAGCTTGTTTCGTCTAGAGAAAAACCTGACTGCGATAGCTCATTCTGAAAACGTTCATAGTAGTCATGCATGCGCTGTTTACTTAAATGTGACACCATTGTTTTTGGTGATGCTCCAACATAGATAGGACGCGGACAACCTCGGCCATATGAAAGTAGCTCTGTATCTTTAAAAATCTCATGATGAATATCAATACAATAGTCATCATTTAAATAGGTGAGTAAACAGCAAAGTTCAGTGCGCTCAACAATATTGCGCATAAACGGGGTACTGATTTGGACGAGTGGATCGGTTGTTCTGGATACATAGTCAAGAACTGCTATTTTTGAGCCTAAAGTGTAATCGCCAGAAGTACCATTAATACGTTTTAATAAGTCAGCAGATACGAGTTCTTTCAAATAACGGTAGCTAGTCGGTTTAGACAAGCCAAGTTCTTCGCAAATAATATCGACATTAATCACTGGTCGTGAAACTGAAAATAAATCCAGTACGGTTAAAATTTTGCCAAAACTTGAAATTGCCATGATGTCTTATTCGTATCCTTAGTAAAGTGTCACACTTGAGTTCTTATAACAGAAAAATTGAAGCTTTGTCTCAATTGCAAGATAACTACCTGATTTAAATATTTTACGCTCAGAATCAGAAAAGTTCTCTTGATTCGTACATCATATATGATTAACTAAAAACATATCAAATTATCAAATAAAGATATTTTAGTTGACTAAATCACTTTAATTTGAAAAAATTGTGCAACAAAATATCTAATCGAGAAATTGGTTTACTCTGCCAGCTTTCTCGATGTCTCTCCTTTCCTAAGCTTGGTCGCCTAAATAGCGGTCAAACTGAAATCATCTGGGCATATCATGCAAAGATGTAGGAAAAATCATTGTATTGAAGGATGCTCTCATTAACTCATTTGTCTATAAGGCAAATGACAAAGTCGTGTTGTCTTTTTAAAAAGGCAAGGGCACGCTGAGGAGCATGCTCATCAGTTCAAATCTGTATTTGAGATGAGTTCATGTTATTAAAGCAAATACTGGCTTTTCGCCCGAGTAAGCTTGATCTAATTTTTGCAATAAAGACATTTATTGCCGGCATGTTGGCATTATTTGTCTCGTTTGAATTAGACCTGATTAATCCAATGTGGTCGATCGGTACTGTCTTGATTATCGCCAACCCTTATTCGGGTATGGTGTCGTCTAAGTGTGTCTATCGTGTTTTAGGGACGGTGGGTGGCGCCATTGTTGCGTTAACAATCACGCCTCATCTGATTAATACACCGTGGATCTTTACAGTGGTGTTATCACTATGGGTAGGCTTTGCGCTTTATGTATCCTTACTCGACCGGACGCCTCGTAGTTATGCATTTATGCTGGCGGGTTATTCAACTGCAATGATTGCATATAACGCGATTACTTATATTGATCAGTACAATATTTTTGATATCGCTTTGGCGCGTGTACTTGAGATTTCAATTGGTGTGATTTCAAGTGCAGTGGTTTCCGCAACTATTTTGCCTATGCATATTGGTTCAGCCATTAAGCAGCGTGTAACTAAAACACTTAAAGATACCGAGAGCCTGTTTGCAAACTTATTAAATGCAGACCAGCAGCAAAACAATACACAGCTTTTAGCCGCAATTACTCGTGATACAACTGATATTCATGCTTTGGCAGTTCACTTGAGCTATGAAAAAGGTGAGTTGCATGGCATGACCAAGCCTTTGCAAGAAATGCTCCATCAAATGTCGATGGTAGTTGCAAACTTAGTTGCTTTGTCCGAGCGAATTAAACAGTTACAAGAACTTAATTTTATTGAAAGTCATGCGGACAAATTAAAACAGCTTTCGGGTCATGTGATTCATTTTCTCGAACAAAAAGACCAGATGACTGATGAAAATGTTTTGCAGTTACCTGACGAGTTTGAAAATGATTTCTTGCACTTAAATGACTCAGCTTCTGAACACCAGCAAGTTTTATTGGCTGCTATGAAAATGGATGTCCGCCACTTTATTAGTAATGTTTTAGCTGTAAAAGTTTTATGGCAACGCATCAAACAGGGTAATAAAGAGATACCAGATAACATTACCCCAATGACGACTAAATATCCAAGTTTGCACCGAGATCATGGCGTAGCCGTCAGAGGTGGTATTAGTGCGGTACTCATTACATTTATTGTGACAGGTGTGTGGATTCTGTCTGGCTGGAAAGCTGGATTTATGATGGCACAGATTGGGGCCGTAACTGCCTGTATTTTAACAGCCTTAGATAACCCTGTTCCTGTCTTACGTATTTTTATATGGGGCAGTGTGGCATCGGCTGTTTTAGTGTTTATTTATGCTTTTGGTGTTTTCCCTCATGTCACTACATTTTGGGAACTGGGACTCGTTTTATTACCGATGTTCTTATTTGCGGTTTCTATGATGGCAAATCAGGCACTCATGCCAGTGGGCATGGTGCTGGGTATTAATACCATGATGGGTCTGAACTTGCACAATGCTTATAGCATGGATGCAGTGTCTTACCTAGACAGTTCATTTGGTATGGTCATGGGTGTATTGGTATCTCTCATTGTGATAGATGTCGTGCGTGCCATGTCACCAGATACCAGTGCAAATCGTATTTTAGCTTTACATTATCGTGCAATGCGTCAAGCGATTTATATCCCTTATGGTATTGAATTCAAAGTTCATTTGCGTGCGATGTTAGACCGTGTAGGTGTTTTAAATACCAAAATGGTTCAGTCAGAAGAGATTAAAAAATCAATTCATCAGGCACTTGTTGAATCAAGTGCAATTGTTGATTTAACCCGTTTGCAAGAGTTAGCAAATCAGGTTCAGTCATCTTCAGAACTGGCTCATCATATTGGGCGTTTGCAACAAGATTTAGATGAGCTATTTAGAGCTAAAGAGAATGAAAAAGATGAAGCAGATGTATTAATACAACATATTCATCAGACTTTGTTTGAACTAAAACAGCTTGCTTCAAATATAGAAGATATGGCTATTCGCCAAAGATTATTTATTTCACTAAATAATATTGCTTATAGCATGTGTCATGTTTCATCAAACCAAATGAATGCAGATCGTACGCTTACAGGAGCCACAGCGCATGGGTGAGTTTAATGTCTACGGTATTTACGTGCCCGCTTTGCTCGTCCAAGCCTTATTTGCATATATATGTTTCCGCTTGTTAAGTCCTTTAACTAACAAATGGATTGCACAAGGCTGGATTGTATTGCCCAGCATTTTCAATTTGTGTTTTTACCTTTTATTACTTTTGGTGATACACCAGGTTTTTGTTGGGTTAGGTGCTTAAAGATGATTGCCAGATTAAAGATTGAGTTAGGTGAGTGAAATGAATCAATTGGAGTTGAAAAAAGTCATCCGTCCAGTGATTTTGATTGTCGCATTAATGATTGCGGTCTATACCATTGTGCATTTATGGAATTACTATAATGCAGCGCCGTGGACACGCGATGGTCGCGTTCGTGGTGACGTCATTCAAGTTTCTTCAGATGTAGCAGGGCTTGTAACGGAAGTATTGGTTCAAGATAACCAGACTGTCAAAAAAGGTCAGGTACTTTTTAAAATTGATGTCTCTCGCCGAGCTTTAGATGTAGAGCAAGCAAAGTCTGATTTGGCAAAAGCAAAAGCAGCATTTGCTCAGGCGCAAGCAGGTTTAGCACAAGCCAAGGCAAACTTAATTAAGTCGAGTACAAACATTAAGTTAGCTGAGAAAAACGCAAACCGTTATTCAAACTTAATGGATGGTGCTATTTCTAAACAAGAACAAGATCAAGTTTTTGCAACTCGCGATCAATCCCTTGCAGAGCATGAACAACTTCAAGCTGCGATTGAACAAGCAGAAGCAACTATTAAGCAGCAACAGGCACTCGTTGAAGCTGCGACAAGTAACTTGCATTTAGCTGAACTTAATATGCATCGTGCTGCTGTGGTGGCACCCGCAGATGGAACACTCTCTAACTTTGATATGCGCCCTGGTAATTATGTTCAAGTTGGACAAGCAGTTGCAGCATTGCTCGATCGTAAACAACTCTATGTTGTAGGGTATTTTGAAGAGACAAAATTAGACCGTATTCATATTGGCGATGAAGCGAGTGTACAGTTAATGGGTGATAGTCAGAAAATTAAAGGTCATGTACAAGGTATTGCATCGGGTATTGAAGACCGTGAGCGTTCAAGCAGTTCTAAATTGCTTGCAAACGTAAACCCAACCTTTAGCTGGGTTCGTTTAGCGCAGCGCGTACCTGTAAAAATTGTGTTAGACGAAGCGCCAAAAAATCAGCTTGCTTTTGTTTCTGGTCGTACTGCGACAGTACATATTATTGAAAAATAAAAAGCTTAAGTTTTTCTACTCAATAAAAAAGCATGTGTAAAACATGCTTTTTTATTTTTATGGCGTTAAGCCGACCGGATTTCGATACCAACTCTGGATCAGCAAGGCTGCTGCAAAACTATCTGCTGATAATTTCTTTGCGCGTCCTTGTTCTTGGTAGAAGCCGAGCTCTTCTCTTGCTTCACGCGTCGTTAAGCGCTCATCCACCATCCAAGTTTCAATGTTGGTTTGATGGCGTAAACGTCTTGCAAATTTGCGAGCACGTGTAGAAAGTTCTGACTCACTATCATCCATATTTAATGGAAGACCAACAATAAACAAATCAGGTTGCCACTCTTTCACAATTTTTAAAAGCTGGTCCCAGTTAGGAATTCCATCTTTCATCACAAATAACGGTAGTGGGTTAGCACTTTCAATTGCAGATTGACCTATCGCCATCCCCATTTTTTGAGTGCCAAAGTCGAAAGCCATAATTGATTTGGATTGTGTCACAGTCATTAAGCATGTCCGATTTCAGAA
The DNA here is from genome assembly GCF_000292385.1 of Acinetobacter sp. GG2. NCBI lineage: Bacteria > Pseudomonadati > Pseudomonadota > Gammaproteobacteria > Moraxellales > Moraxellaceae > Acinetobacter > Acinetobacter sp. GG2. The sequence goes on along the minus strand of NZ_ALOW01000019.1, from coordinate 11,246 downwards.
GCCAGCCATGTACGATCTACACCAATCTTTTTATAGGCTGCATCCCACCGGTCATCGTATGGTAAGTTAAAAATTAGATCCATATCGGCATCACAGATAAGCCAGTCACCACGAGCGATTTCATCTTCTAACTGGTTTTTACCCCAACTCGCATAACCTAGTGCGATTTGATAGCGACCCACACCTTCGTTATGTGCAATTGCATCAAGAATATCTTTACTGGTGGTAATACAGACATTTTCACCCACAGCAATAGAAGAGTGCCAAGTTGGTTGGCCAGTATGAAGGACAAAGCCAGCTTCTGGGCGTAAAGGTCCACCTTGTAAAACCTCATGTGGATTTACATTGTCTGCATCAATATCTAAATCATTCAGGAGTTCTTTAATTTGAATGCCAGCAGGACGATTAATGATAATGCCTTGAGCACCTTCTTCATCGTGACGGGCAAGATAAATTACTGTATTTGCAAAAAAGTCATCTGCCAGTTCTGGCGGGGCAATCAGACAACGGTGAGTCATGTATTGTTTGGTCACCTAAGCGGTTCTCCCTCAAAAAATGTCGCTAGAGGGTCTCACGACCCTTTTATCTATATAGGTTCTTTTTATCAACATACAAGAGTTAATCGGATTTCGCCAATCTTTTTCTCTCATTTTCTTTATTAATTTGAAGAAGCCTGAAATTTAAGTTGTCGTAATTGTTTAGCATGCTGTAAGGTCGTTTCATTAATTTCAACACCGCCAGACATACGTGCTAATTCAGAAATAATCTGATTTTCATCAAGTTGTACAATGGTACTGCTGGCTGGGTCAGTTTGCTGCTTTTTAACTAACAAATGTTGATCAGATTGCGCAGCGACCTGTGCTTGGTGAGTAATACATAAAAGTTGGACATGTTGAGCTAAGTCGGCAAGTAAACGCCCAACCACTTCAGCCGTACCACCGCTAATCCCCACATCAATTTCATCAAACACTAAAACTTCGGCTTCTGTTTTTTCCGCGTTCATGACTTGCATGACGAGTGCAATACGTGAAAGTTCACCACCCGAAGCGACGCGTGCTAATGGTTGTGGTGGAATACCTTTATTAGCAGTAAATAAAAGTTGAATAAAGCTTAAGCCTTCTGCACCTGGTTGTTCCAATGGCTCAAACTTAAACTCAAAGTGGGCTTCTGGTAGGGCTAAGGGTTTCACTTGTTCGGTTAACTGTTTTGCAAGTGGAACAGCAGCTTCACGACGAATAGTGTCTAAATGCTGAGCTTTCTCTAAAAATTCCTCATGTGACTTTTCTACTTGCTCTGCCAGAGTCTCTGGATCTTCAAGTTGATGTAACTGTTCAAGCTCATTTTGCCAAGTTTCGTATTCTTCTTTGAGCGTCTCTGGCTGAGTACGGTACTTACGTGCCAGACGATGAAAAACTTCAAGCTTGGAATTTAGTTCTTCCATTCGTTCAGGGTCAAAACTTTGACGATCAATGAACTGACGTAAATTTGATGTGGCATCATCAATTTCACTTTGCGCATTTAATAATGAGTTATAAATTTCAGAAAGCTGTTCACTACGTCCAGCATGAGATTCTAAACGACGAATGATCGACGACATTTCTTGAGTAATGTTTTGCTCAGCTTCATCAAGCGCATTCAAGCTATAGCTACAATCTTGCATGATATGTTCATGATGACTAAGGCGGTCGAACTCTTGCTCGATTTCTTTGTAATCGGTCTGAATAACTTCCTCAAGTTCTTCGATTTGCAGCTCTAAGGTCGCAATACGTTGTAGACGAGTTGCTTGAGCATCTAAAGCTGCTTGGTGTAAACGAATGGTACGTTGCCATGTGCTATAAGCTTCGCGGACATCATTCGCTTCAGCATAAAAATTGTTATAACGGTCTAACCAGTGCTTTGGATAAGGTGGTTCAAGAAGTTGCTGTTGGCTGTGCTGGCTATATAACTGAACCAGTAAACGTCCTAATTCTTTAAGCTCAGAGAGACTACTTGGACGTCCATTGACCCATGCTTTACTGCGACCAGTTGCGAAAATAACACGACGTAAATGAATTTCCCCAGAATCATCATCTAGTTCATGGTCTTGTAGCCATTTCGCTTCAGGGCTATTGTCCTGATAAGTAAAAACAGCGGTTACATCCGCTTTGTCCGAACCATAGCGGACATAATTTGTATCTGTACGTTCACCTAAGCAGGCAGAAAGTGCATCCAGTAATAATGATTTTCCGGCACCTGTCTCACCTGTTAGAACATTAAATCCTTGTTCTATATCAATAGCTAAATGATCAGCTAATGCAAAATTAATTAAAGTTAAATGTGTGAGCATAAACGCATCCAACGCGCCAAATTATGGGTTAAAGATAGAGAAGTTTTGAATTTGCTACAAGTGATCTATTATTCTAACTTAAATTATAGAACACCAAGATTCTTGTTCGTTTATTATTTGGCAATAATCGTCGATATCAAAAATTATCAGAATTATTCATAGATACATTTATTTAATTGTGTAGAAAGATATTTTTTACTTGCCAGTTTATTTTGAAGAGTAAAAAAATATCAGTATTTTCATAATATTGAAGTACATATTGGTGATTATGTTGCCACTGGAAAGTATGTGGAAAATCGAGTTATAGACCAACATTATCTGCATTATTGTATTTGACCGACTTTAAAATAAAGTGTGCTTGTACATGCTAGTCGGCATTTTGATGGAAATAACGTCGATTTCCCAGCTTGTGAGGCTGCTTCAATGCGAAATAACCCAGACAACTTTCATGTCGGCATAGAAGTTGATTCATCATTAATTACAGCTCCTAGTTGATTATTCAACAGCGCAGAAAGTTTACTGAGTTTTTCTGAATGAAATCTACGATGAAGTTTGCAGATAGAGTGCAATTATGTTGACTAATCGAAATATTGAAATAAATTTACCCTACGCTTTTGCTAAAAAAATTTAGCTACAGCAGTAGAAATTACAAGTCTATGCGTATGAAAACTGATTGATTAGTTATTTAGGCACAATTAAACTACATTCAACATAATTTATATAAATGCGGCATTATCTGGAGAATGTGCATGAGTTCAACCCAATTTGATCATGTAACGGTCATCAAAAAGTCAAATGTTTATTTTGGTGGAGCATGTATCAGCCATACCGTGCAATTTGAAGATGGAACGAAAAAAACATTAGGTGTTATTTTGCCGACTGAGCAGCCTTTAACATTTGAAACACATGTTCCTGAGCGTATGGAAATTATTTCAGGTGAATGTCGCGTGAAAATTGCAGACAGCAATGAAAGTGAATTGTTCCGCGCTGGTCAATCATTTTATGTTCCTGGAAACAGCGTTTTTAAAATTGAGACTGATGAAGTGCTCGATTATGTGTGCCATTTAGAAGGCTAAGAAATTCCTGTTTAAATCGGGTACACTATGCCCAAAGAAATCCTGTGAAGTTGGCTTTGCAGGATTTTTATTTTTTTGCTCAAACGTTGTTAGAGGTCAAGCATGGCAAAACCGGAATATTATTATGGCGTTCACTCAGTGGAGTCATTGTTAGAACTTGAGCCGGAACGTGTGCTAACCCTGTTTACTTTAAAAGGGCGGGATGACCAACGTTTGCAAAAGATTTTGCAATTGGCAGAGCCTTTTGGAATTAGTGTACAAAAGGCAAGCCGTGACAGTCTTGAAAAACTTGCAGGTTTGCCATTTCATCAGGGTGTAGTAGCAGCAGTACGTCCTCATCCGATTTTAAATGAAAAAGATCTAGATCAGATTTTGGCCGAAACTCCAGATGCTTTATTGCTCGCATTAGATCAGGTAACAGATCCACATAACTTAGGTGCTTGTATCCGTACGGCTGCTGCAATGGGCGTGCAAGCTGTGATTGTGCCTCGTGATCGTTCGGCAAGCTTAACCCCAACGGCTCGTAAAGTTGCGGCGGGTGGAGCTGAAAAAGTTAAATTTATTCAAGTCACAAATTTAGCTCGTACATTGGCTCATCTGAAAGAAACAACTCATGTACGTGTAATTGGTACTATGCTTGATGAAAGTGCAATGCCAATCCAAAAGTGTGATTTCTCTGGCCCAGTCGTGATTGTGATGGGAGCTGAAGATACAGGTTTGCGCCCAATTACTCAGGCACAGTGTGATCACAAAGTTTATATTCCGATGTCTGGGAATTTACAGAGTTTGAATGTAAGCGTGGCAACAGGTATGGCACTTTACGAGGCTTGTCGTCAGCGTTCTGAGGTATAATTGAGCTGCCTTTCTCGTTTTTAAGCAGTCTTCATATGTCTCCCCGTAAGCAAGGTTATTTCTTTGTATTGGTGACCATGTGCATTTGGGGCGGGTTTACACTTTTTGCTCGTTTAAATGCACAATGGCACATCAGTGCTTGGGACATTGCCGCACTGCGCTTCGCTATCGCCTTTCTAATTTTAATGCCTATCTTAATTTATAAAAAAGATCTCGCTTTTTTATGGAGTAAGCATGCGGTTATTTTGGCGCTCATTGGCGGTGTCATCTATTGTCTGACTGTTTATACAGCTTTTCTTTATGCTCCAGCCGCACATGCTGCAATATTTTTAAATGGCTGCATACCCATCTGTACTGCTATAGCTGCCTATATTTTATTTAGACAGCCGTTTGATAAACACACATGGGCGAGTCTTGCAATCATGATCGCTGCCTTAGCACTCATGAGCGTTTTGATGCTACGTACAAGTAGCTCTGCATTTGGAATTGGAGACTTACTTCTTTTCATTAGTGCGATTTGGTGGGGAATTTTTACTGTATTACTTAAACAGTGGAAACTTTCTGCATGGCACTCTATGGCAAGTGTCGCGATTTGGTCTGCAATTATTTACTTGCCCATCTATGCTCTATTTTTACCAAAGCATTTCATGGAAGTTAGTCCTTTTCATTTGGCGATACAGGGCATTTTCCATGGTGTATTTGTCGTTATTATCGCAACTTTGACTTATGTTGCTGCCATTCAACGTCTTGGTGCTTTTAAAACGGGAAGTATTGTCACTTTGGCGCCGTTCATTGCCGCTATTTTAGCTGTACCTTTACTTGGTGAGTCATTAAGCCCATCAATTGTTGTGGGCTTAGTAGGTATGGGAATAGGCGCTTTACAGCCTTGGCGTTGGTTTAGGCAAGATAGCCTGACACAAAAGATTAAGCAGCAAAATATGTAAGATTAGTTGGTGCGCTTCAAATAGCTTTGATGTAAAGGCTCTAGTTGCTGATATAAATGTTCGAGTAATCCGTCATTAAACACAATGTCATTAGCAAGTTCGCGTTTACGCTCGCGTGGCATTTGTGCGGCAATAATTTTCTGAATTTGTTCTTGATTTTGCCCGTCACGTTGACTTGCACGCTGAATTTGAGTTTGTTCACTCGCATCAACTAATAAAGTGTGATTAACCAATTCATGTTGATTGGTTTCAAAGAGTAATGGTGAAACTAAAATCACATAAGGACTTTTTGGATTTTGTAGTTGTTGAATAATCGATTGGCGAATCGCAGGATGGGTAATGCTCTCGAGTATGTGTCTTGCTTCAGGGGTCTGAAAAATATGTTCGCGTAGGGCACGACGATCTAAATTACCATCGGGCTGAAGTACCCAGTTTCCAAAAGTTTGCTGAATTTTTTGGAGAGTAGGTTGGCCTTTTTCAACGACTTCACGCGCAACGATGTCGGCATCGACGACTTGAATTCCTTGGGACTCGAACCATTGTGTTGCAGCAGATTTTCCACTGCCAATACCACCTGTGATTCCCAGAATAAAAGCCATCTTAACCTCCTAAATAAATCTTCATAATCTGATCACCCCATAAAAAGGCAACCCAACCCGCAATGGCAATATATGGCCCAAAAGCAAAAGGCTGATTGTCATTTCTTAACTTTAATAAAATGATGCCAATAATTGCACCCAATAAAGATGACAATAACACAATTAATGGCAGCATCAATGGCCCCATCCATGCGCCCAATGCGGCAAGCAATTTAAAGTCACCGTAGCCCATACCTTCTTTGCCAGTAATCACTTTAAATAAGTAATACACAATCCAAAGACATAAAAAACCAATTAAATATCCCCAAATGGCTGAGCTAGGTGAGGTGTAAATATTAAAGGTGTTAATTCCTAAGCCGAGTGCAGCCAAAGGCAGGGTAAAGCGATCAGGTAATAACTGCGTATCGAAATCAATAAAGGTAAGGGCAATCAGTACCCAAGTAAGAACGAGTCCCCAAAGCATTTGTATAGTTGGGCCAAATACCATAACCACTACCACAGAGCATAGCATGGTGAGTAGTTCAATTGCTGGATAACGAATGCTGATAGGATGTTGGCAATAACCACATTTTCCTCTTAGCATCAACCAGCTTACGATAGGAATATTTTGATACCAACGGATCTGTTGGTGGCAATTTGGACATGATGAAGCAGGTTTGCTTAATGTTAGTTTTTCATGGTCAATAATGGGTTGCTCTGGATTTAGGAGCATTTGACATTCTAATTGCCAATCTTGCTCCATCATCTTTGGAGTACGATAAATCACTACATTTAGAAAGCTACCAATACATAGGCTCACGAATGCAACTGCAATATAAAGAGCAGTTAAGTTTTGAATAAAATAAGCAATGATTTCTTGCATTATACAACTGAACCCATTTGGAAAATTGGAAGATACATAGCAATTACTAGACCGCCTACCAGTACCCCTAAAATTGCCATAATTAAAGGTTCCATCATTGCAGTTAAACCATCAACTGCATTATCAACTTCATTTTCATAATAGGTAGCCACTTTATCAAGCATGCTGTCTAGTGCACCAGATTCTTCACCAATTGCAACCATTTGTATAGCCATAGAAGGAAAACGGTTAGATACACGCATGGCAAACTGAAGTTGTTGTCCTGTTGCTACATCTTCACGAATTTTCATAACGGCTTTTTCATAGATGACATTATTGGTTGCACCAGCAGTCGACTCAAGTGCATCAATGAGCGGAACACCTGCTGCAAATGTTGTGGCAAGTGTCCGGCTATAACGGGCAATAATTGCTTTATAGACCAAGTTCCCAAAAATAGGTAATTTGAGCGCCAGTTTATCTAAGCCATCTCTAAACTTTTTACTACGTTTTTTAGCTTCTAAAAAGGCTATAATAATTGCGCCAAATGCAATAATCATGATGAACCAATATTCTTGCATCCATTTCGACATATTCACGACCATTTGGGTAAATGCTGGTAATTCTGCTCCAAATGAAGAAAACAGATCTTGGAAAACGGGTACGACTTTAACCATCAAAATAATAGTCACCACAATCGCTACTACAATAACCGTGGCCGGATATTTCATTGCTTTCTTGATTTTCTGCTTGAGCAATTCACTTTTTTCTTTGTAAATTGCCACACGATCTAGCATGGTTTCGAGAGCGCCTGATTGTTCTCCAGATTCCACAAGTGAACAAAATAAATTGTCAAAATGTTGCGGATACTTTCTTAAAGCTGAGGCAAAAGTACTACCACCCTCAATTTCACCTTTAATACCAAGTACTACCTCACGCATGGCTGGATTTTCTAAACCTTCTGCTACAATTTCAAAGCCTTGTACCAGCGGTACACCGGCTTTCATCATGGTCGCCAGTTGTCGGGTAAAAATAGTAATATCAAGCGTTGATACTTTTTTCTTGAATAAACCTTCAAGAATATTTTTACGTTTCTCACGTATGGTTCGAACAGTCACCCCTTGTTTGCGTAAGGTTACTTTAGCTAAAGCCATATTTTTAGCTGGAAGTTCCCCCTTAATTTTTAAGCCCTTACGGTCAACCCCTTCATAAGCAAAAGTCGGCATCATTTGTGCCTTTTTGACAGCCATTAGATTATCCTTATTTTAAATAGTGTCTTATTCACTGGTCACACGGTTGACTTCTTGTAGAGAGGTCACCCCTTGTATTACCTTTTGCAAACCTGAACGACGTAGATTATTAAACCCCAATTTTTCAGAAGCGGCCGCGATTTCTAGAGCGTTGCCATCTTCCATAATAATCTTGGAAATTTCAGGTGTAACTTTCATTACTTCATAAATACCTACACGGCCTTTATAGCCTTCACGACATTCAGAACAACCTACCGGTTGAAAAACGCAAAAATCTGGATGTGCTAAGTCTTGTTCGGTAAAACCCATTTCTAATAGGCTTTGTTTTGGAACATCTGTAGGTATTTTACACTGAGAGCAAAGACGTCGTGCCAAACGCTGTGCAATAACTAGGTTTACTGATGTTGCAATATTAAAAGAAGGAACCCCCATATTGCGTAAGCGAGTCAGCGTTTCAGGCGCACTATTGGTATGCAGTGTTGACATCACCATGTGACCCGTTTGTGCAGCTTTAATCGCGATTTCTGCTGTTTCCAAGTCACGAATCTCACCCACCATAATAATGTCAGGGTCTTGTCGTAAAAATGATTTAAGTGCAGCAGCAAAAGTGAGACCTACTTTTGGGTTCACGTTAACCTGATTAATCCCTTCAAGGTTAATTTCTACAGGGTCTTCGGCAGTAGAAATATTAGAGCTCTCAGTATTTAAAATGTTTAAGCCTGTATATAAAGATACAGTTTTACCGGAACCTGTTGGTCCAGTAATTAAAAGCATGCCTTGTGGTTTATCTAAAGCTTCCATAAACAAAGCTTTTTGTTCTTCTTCGTATCCTAGGGCATCAATTCCTAGCATTGCACTTGATGGGTCAAGAATACGTAGAACTAGCTTTTCACCAAACAAAGTCGGAAGTGAGTTCACACGAAAATCAATTGCTTTAGTTTTTGAGAGCTTAAGTTTGATACGACCATCTTGTGGGACACGTTTTTCGGAAATATCCATTTGAGACATGACTTTTAAACGTGACGCCAAACGGTTTGCCAATTGTAAAGGAGGGTTAGCAATTTGACGTAACACGCCGTCGACTCGATATCGAACCCGATATGACTTTTCATACGGTTCAAAATGTAAATCTGAAGCCCCCATACGAATTGCATCAATCAATAATTTATTAATATATTTAACAATGGGAGCTTCATCACCTTGAGGTGTTTCGTCTTCATCTTCTTGAGTGGTAGGGCCATCAAGGCTGACGTCAAGATCAAACTCTTCATCATTAAAATCAAAACTGCTTTCTTCTGCGAAATGCTGACCTAAAACTTTTTCGAGTTTATGGTGCTCAACAATGACAGGCTCAACCATCAGTTTGCTATTAAAACGAATCGCATCAATCGCTTCAATATTACTTGGATTGCTGGTCGCAACATATAAAATTTGGCCTCTTTGAATAAGTGGCAAAATTCGATGTTTTAAAATCAGTTTTTGATCGACCAGATCTTTAGGAATCTGAGATGTGTCATAAACATCAAGATCAAAATATGGTTCAGCAAACTCAGCGGAAATTGTTTCAGCCAGTAAAGAAGGGGAGAGATGAACCTCTTCAATTAAATATGCGACTGTATCCTGCTTAGCTCTCTTTGCTGCATCTAATGCATTTTGCATGGTCGCTGCCGACACATGCTTTTCTTCGACTAAACGCCGAAAAAACCCCGTAAATTTTGGAGATGTATGTAATGCTGACATCTGCCTGCCTATGCTAATGTGTTTATAATTGGTATATGAAAAATTATACTTTTGTTATGTAAAATTACTACCTTATAAAATGTTGCTCTAGTCCTACTCAGGCTGTTAAAGCTTGAACTAGTCGAAGTTTTTATAGATTAATTTTTAGAATGTTTAAGTTTGAACCCTTAGAAAGTTTTTTTAATTTCAAAGAGTAGAAAAGATATAAGTAATCCCATTAAAGAAAAGTATCTGAAATTTGTATAAATGCGTGTAGAATGTGCTGCATTTTTGATGAAAGGTGAGCAGTATGTCGGGTACGACGATTACGCCTTGGGTAGTTGGCAACTGGAAAATGAATCCAATGCGTGCTAACGCCAACCAACTTATAGAAGAATTTAAACAATTATTGCAACAAAACCAAATTGCAGATGAAAGCTGCCATGTGGGCGTTGCCCCTGTTGCTATTGCACTTACAACAGTACAGTCGCAATTGCAGGATGCTGCAAGAGCAGTATATACAGTTGCACAAGATGTATCGCGTGTTGCGGGTACAGGTGCTTATACTGGTGAAGTTAGTGCAGAATTATTAAAAGATAGCCAAATTAATTTCGTATTGGTCGGGCATTCTGAACGCCGTGATATTTTTGGCGACAATGTTGAAATTTTGAAGGTGAAACTCCAAAATGCATTAAGTGCGGGCTTAACTGTCATTTATTGTGTGGGTGAAAGTCTTGAACAGCGTGAGCAAGGCCATGCAGAGCAAGTTGTTTTACAGCAAATTTGCGATATTGCACCTGTGGTTACTGCTGAACAATGGCAAAACCAAGTCGTGATTGCTTATGAACCTATCTGGGCAATTGGTACAGGTAAAACAGCTTCTCCACAAGATGCACAAGCGATGCACGCTAAAATTCGTGAAGGCTTATGTCAGCTTACATCAGCAGGTTCAAATATTGCTATTTTGTATGGTGGTAGTGTAAAAGCAGATAACGCTGTCGAATTGGCTGCATGTCCAGATATTAATGGTGCGTTGGTAGGCGGTGCTTCATTAAATGCAGCATCTTTTTATCAAATTGTACAAGCCTTCGCGCAAAGCAAATAACGAGGATAGGGTATGCACTCTTTTGTACTTGTTGTACATATTATTTTAGCGGTACTCATGATTGCATTGATTTTGGTGCAACATGGTAAAGGCGCAGATGCCGGAGCTTCCTTTGGTGGAGGTGGTGCAGCAACCGTATTTGGTGCATCTGGTTCAGGTAATTTCCTGACTCGTCTAACTGCTGTTTTAACTGCATTGTTCTTTGTAACAAGTTTGACTCTTGCTGTTTTTGCAAAAAAGCAAACTACAGAAGCATATAGTTTGAAAACTGTACAAACTTCAGCACCAGTTCAAACCACATCGCCTGAAACTTCACCAAATGCACCAAAAACGGGTCAATAATTCGAAATAGGGCTTTCCTTTTGTAGTTGGAAGGACTAGAATGCGTCCCACAAGCTGCGGTGGTGGTGGAATTGGTAGACACGCTACCTTGAGGTGGTAGTGCCTTCGGGCGTGGGGGTTCAAGTCCCCCCTTCCGCACCAACTTTGAACCAGAAAGTTGAGTGCAAGCAGTTTTTTGATGCGGGATGGAGCAGT
>NZ_ALOW01000018.1:0-53814 GCF_000292385.1 Acinetobacter sp. GG2 | reverse complement strand
AGTGGCTCAGGTTTGATATTGCCTTCAATAATCCCATCAAACGTGACCAGTTGCTTATACGCATTCCAGCCGTTATTGGCTTGTCGAATTTGAGGCTGGTCGAGCTGCCCCAAGTTTCGTGCAAGTTCATAATGGAAGTTTTGACGTAAAATATTGTCTATATATTCATTGCTAATGCTGTGATGAATTTCACCTTCAAAAAGCACGCAATAAAATGGTTTAACCTGTTGTTGGGTATCAATCGCCAGTAAGGAAATCGCTTTCGATTCGGTTTCGTTTAACTGAGACAACAACTGTTGAGCAGTTTCAGGTGCAAGTTTCTCACCAACCAAATCTACACCGAAACGGCGGCCTTGGAACTCAAAACATGGGATTTGCTCTATAAAGCCAGTCACTTTTAAACAATCGTCTAGACAGTAACGCAGTAAGCCATTCCCCGAAGTAATGAGTGGGCTGACCACATCGCCTTGTTTAAGCTGCCATGAAGGAACGATTTGCCCCTGTTTCTCACCCTCTAAGTATTCGAACTCATAGAAATGACTTTGGTAGGCCAATGGGTATTGGTTGTTATAGGGAATAGTCACTACACCTTCGGTCGCCCATAACCCTTTGCCTTCAAACTGAACACTGGGTAATTTCTCTTTTAATTTCTCGGCCCAAGCTTTTGAACCAGCAGTATCCCAACTCGACACTAAACTTAACTTTGGCCAAAGCTTCTTAAAGTCGATCTGTGCGCCGTTTAAACTTGCAATTAATGCTTGAGCACTTTCAGGGCTATGCGGTGCGGTCACTTCTTTTAGTGAAGCCTCACGATTGCCCCATTTACCGCTGTTAAGCACTTCAACCACATCTTTTTGCAATGACTCCAAACGCTCAAGTAATTGCAGCGCAAAAGTCGGACTCCATACCGAAATCATGGCTAAGTTACGGTTTGCGACTAAATAACAAATGGTGGCAAACAGTGCATCGTCAGCATTGGCTGCAAATGCAACGTTACTTGGAACCGCTTGGGTAAACTTAGACAATATACGTTTACCTACGCCAAGTAGCGCACTATCATCATTTAGATTTTTATCTTTTAAAACTTCACGCTGACTTTCAGGCAACCATGACACCGACCAGTAATGTGTACCCGAACTCAGCTCTGGACACTTACGATATAAACTTGCCATCCACGGCGCAATCGCATGGTCAAGCTCATCTAAAAACAGCTTGGTATATGGAATAAACTTAATTTGTTCGCTTGAACCACTGGTCGGCTGGAAACGAACCAGTTTACTGCTAGACAGTGAAAGCTTTTGTTCACGGTAACGCTGAATGTCTTCTCGCCATGCGCTATAGCGAGTCGCAGGAAAGGCTTTTACAAACTGCTCATAATTTTGAACCTTTTTATCTTTGGCAAAGGTAGAAGTCTGTAAAATCGAATGCAAAATTTGACGTTGTGTGGTTTCTAAAGCATTAAACTTTTTTTGGAAATTACGGTCAGATGCATCACACCATTTTTTTAAAATAAGATGCGAGCCTAGAGTCAGCCATTCATTAGATTTCATTGGATAGCCTCTCTACGTTTTGTTTTATGGGTTACACAAGCTTCAAACTTTCCTTTACTGGTCGGCTTCGTCATGAGCTTAACTGGGAAACGGGCAATATCTTTCCAGCCCAGACGACCTATACACGGCAGTTCTGTTCCGGCTTTCCAAGTTGGATTTTTTTGTTCAAAGAAATGAATGTTAGGGTTCTTTTCTCGCATTTCGGCGGTAATCGGTGCAACTTCGCCTTTTAATGGCTGATAGTCATCACCAAAGTTGAGTAAACCTGCTTCACGGTCATAATATTCACCAAAGAATTTTTCACAGTAGTGCTCAACCACTTCCGAAAGGTGTTGGTTTTCATCTTTAATGTTTGGGTAATAGACATAGTAGTTATTGGCAAGTAATAGATAGGTCTTATAGCCCTTAGAAATGAGTAACCAATAGAGTTCGTTAAAAGGATATTTGATTCGAAGCTTAATCATGAGCTTGAGCATAGTACTTTGTAAGCTACGCGTGCCCCAGAACTTCTTCAAAATAACCGTATCACCGCTAAAGAGCACGGTGTAGTCTTTACCGTTTAAGTAGAAGTGCTGCACCACCACAGTCGAGAAACCGACAATCTCATCTGTCTCAGAGTCAAAAATTAAGATCGCACCGCTTTTATTTTTAAAATCGTCTACAAAAATAGAAAATCTGGTATTTTCATAATACTGTTCGTAAATGGAATACATCACTTTTAGTCGATCAGTATCAATTTGCTCTCTTTCAAAATATTGCCCATAAGTTGTGTTTTTCAGGTTCAATTTTGAAATCAGTTTATATGTTGTATTAATCATAATACTTTAATCTCCCACATCCAGATCTGTGAGTTCCACTCGCTCATAAGGCGATGTTGGAAACTCGTATAAATGTTCTTTTTCTAAGAAGGGATACGTTTTGATATGCCCTATTGTTTTTCATTCTTTAAAAGCTGCCCTCTACTGCTAAAACTTTACATATTCATTTTCTTCCCCCTGTCCATAAAGATGGTTAAAAAGGCAGTCACAAACATAATGATTGCGAGCATGCGTAATAAATCATTGAAGCTAGATGTCAGTGCCTGAAAATGAATGTCGCGGTAAATCACACTCAGCGCGATTTGCTGGGCATTTGCACCGACCTCCTGATATTGCGCCGTGAGCTGGTCAAGCCTTTCTGTAAATATCCAGTTCTGCGGTGTCATCGCCTGATTAATTTGGGTGACATGCATGGCGGTCAACCAGTCTAAGGATGAGTTAATCAGCGCCAGTCCAACCGCGCCGCCAATGTTACGCATCAGGTTATAAATACCGCTGGCATCGGCCACTTTACTGAGTGGCAAAGTGCTCATCGCCAAATGCGAAACCACAATCAGGCAAATCATAAGACCAATACCACGGTAAATTTGCGGCCAGAACATAAAGTCATAATCGCTGTGAATGCTGAGATGCGAGTTGAGCCATACACCAAAGCCCGCCAGAACCATTCCGACAAATACGGTTTTACGGGTATCAAAGTTAGGAATAAGCCACGCAAGGAACGGCGCAAAACAGAACATGACAATGCCTGTCACCATCATGACATGACCAATTTGGCTACTGTTCATTTCACGGACTTGCCCAAGAAACACAGGAATCATGTAACCCAAGCCATACAGCGCCATACCAATCACAAACGTTGTAATGGCACTTAAGGTAAAGTTTTTGTTTTTAAATACCGATAAATCGAGCAAAGGCTTAGGCTGAGTAAAACTTCGAGAGAAGAAAATCATGCCGCCTATTAGGCAGACCATAAAAGCAATACGAACGCCTGTGTCTGCAAGCCAGTCATGTCGTGCGCCTTCATCGAGGAAATATTCAAGCCCACCCAAAAACATCGCCATACCGACCAGACTAAACCAGTCCATGCTTTTAATAAGTGAATAGTTCGCTCGGTCAATATTTGGGCCTGAGTAAATGACCGTGGCAATGATAATGCCCGGAATAATATTGATCAGGAACATCCAGTGCCATGAGAAGTTATTGGTGAGCCAACCTCCAATGGTGGGGCCAATCGCAGGCCCTAAAGTACTGATCATGCCAAACATGACCAAAGGCAATGAACGTTTTGGTTCGGGAAACAGTAAGTACAACGCTGTCATGGAAGTCGGAATCATACCTCCGCCCATAAAGCCTTGAATGCCACGGAACACCAGTAAACTTTCCAAGTTCCATGACAAAGCACAAAGTAAAGAACTCACCGTAAAACCGATTGCACACATGGTGTAATACACCCGTGTTGAAAGCACTCGCGAGACAATACTCGACATTGGAATCGCAATAATTTCGGCAATTAAATAAACCGTTTGCACCCAAGTGACTTCATAACGACTTGCACTCATACCAGCTTGAACTTCGTTTAGAGAACTCGCCACAATCTGAATATCAAGAATCGCCATGAAGTTGCCAAAAATCATGGCAGCAAAAATTGCCCATGCAGTTTTTGCGGGAAACCTCCACTCGGCTTCAACATGCTTATTCATTTTCTTATTACCTAAAATTTTATTATTAAGTTCTTAGGTCAACGGTGGCACTCACCGACATTCCAGGTTTTATCAAATCAATATGCGGGCTTGAATCTATGGCAATACGTACAGGAATACGCTGTACAACCTTGTTAAAGTTGCCAGTGGCATTGTCTGGCGGCATCAGTGAAAAAGTTGCGCCTGAAGCTGGTGAAAAGCTCTCAATTTTTCCGGTATAGGTGAGGCTCGGATAGGCATCAAGTTTTAACTTCACCTTCTGACCAACATGCATTTTTTCAATTTGGGTTTCTTTGAAGTTGGCTTGTACATACAAACTGTTTTCAGGAATGATTGCCATTAAGCGGGTTTGTGGAGAAACACGTGAGCCTTTTTGAATTGCAAGGCTACCGATCTTGCCGCTCACAGGACTAACTACTTTTGAGGAAGCCAGATCGACCTGATAGAGATTCAAATTTGCATTGGCACTTTGGATATCTGCTAAAAGCTGTGCTCGACTCGCTTGTAAACTCCCCAACTGAGCTTCTGCTGCATTTACGGCGGCTTGCGCTTTGCTGAGCTGTGCTTGAGCTGTTAAATATTGAGACTGAACACCCTCAAAGTTTTGACGGGTAATCACGCCATCTTTTAATAAGTCTTGATAACGTTCAAACTCTTTTCTTAAGCGAGTTAAATCGGCTTGTGCTGCAACTACGCCACTATTTGCTTCTGTAATTGATGACTTAGCAGACTTTTCGTTTTGTTGTTGTACACCGAGTGCGGCCTCTTTTAAGCTCACCGCAGAACGGGCTTGATCATAACGAGCTTGATAATCGCGGTGATCTAATACCGCTAAAGTTTCCCCTTTTTTTACCACCTGATTATCATTAATTAATAACTCCATCACTTCGCCTGAAATCTTTGGCATAACCCAAGTTACATCGGCTTGCACATAAGCATTATCAGTAGATTGATAAAATCGGTATACAAAAAAATAATATACGATACCAGCAACTAAAAATAACAACAGGACACTAAAAACACCCCATGTTATTTTCTTTCGACTTTGGAAATTAGTATCAGTTTCTAGCTGAGCTACGTTATCCATATTCATTCCGCTTATTTGTAATATTCGATTTTTTATTTAAGCCAATAAAATTATTGGTTTCTTATTTACGTAACTTTTCACTTGGTTTTATTCAATGAATCGTGACAGCGTAAAATTTGGTGCAAATTATGGTTCTGAAGTGAATTAAATATCATTGACCTCTTAGCCATATATTTTTTCTATTTATGTCAATAAATCATGTTATATAAACTATATTTAAAAAATATTTAATTCTAATTACGATAGATTTCTCTTAATAAATCGATTTAAAAATCAAACATAAATAATTGTTAATTAACAAATTACTAAAATTATTTATATTTTATTCAAACCTCCAAATTGGTTAATTTATTGCAGAAATGTTAACAATAAGTTTTATTTTGTAATATTTAAGTATTATTAATTAAAATAACATGTAATTTAAAAATGAGTTAACAATCAAAATTTTTATACTTATACATATAGAATATATATAATTTATAAATATTATATTTTTTAAAAACAACAATAAGAAATCTAACAAAATCATTAAAGATGATAAACGGTAATTTTTAATAATTAAGTCACTCTACCGAGTAAAATGACTTATATTTTTCCAGATAAAATAAAAGCAGAAACTATCTCAAACCCATTATTTAAAAGCAAAAACAAACCTTTAAAAATAGTAGTTTAAGTGATTTTTTATTGATTTAAACGTTTGAAAATTTTTTCTAAAGTTATTCCAATAGCAAGTATTTCACTGTCCTGATGAGCTAAGCCATCTATTTCTAAACCAACTGGCAGTTTTGATTTCGTACCCATTCCAATGGGTAAACTCAGCCCTGGTATTCCTATATTACTGCCGGGGTCTGTATTTCGCATGAGGGTCTGGAAAGTTTCAATTGAATAAACTTGTTCATTTGCTAGTGGTGCCACAATTGGTGATGTTGGGAATAATAAAGCATGTAAATTATGCGCTTTAAATGTGTTTTGATAGAGTTCAAGCAATTGAGGCCGAGCTTCACTAATCGCTTTTTCATACAAAGGTAAAACGGGAACAAGTTGACCATTCGGATCTAGAGTTAACTCAGGAAGAATATTCAGTTTAAAAATTGCCTGTACATCAGGGCTTGAGATCTGATCGACTACAGTCTCTATGGTCAAATTTACATGATGATCTTTCAAATATTGAATCAGGTCATATTTACCTTCATAGATAACCACGGGAAATGAAACTGCTTGATTGAGTTGTTCTAAATTTGGCATATCGACTGGAATAATTTCGACTCCTGCACTTTTTAAAAGTTCAAGCGCAATATGAGCCTGTTCATGTACGTCTTCATCTAAATGATTCCAAAAATATGAATTGATACCGAGTCGAATTTGATGAGGCTCAAATGGTTCTTTTCTTGGTTCTTGAGTAATAAGCTCATCAATTAAAATAACATCAGATACGGTATGCGCTATTGGGCCAACGGTATCGCGAGTATGTGAAATTGGGGTAATACCTTCTTGTGAATATCGTCCTACTGTTGGACGAAAACCCACACAACCATTTAGGGCACTTGGCAGTCGAATAGAAGCACCTGTGTCTGTACCCATAGCAATCGGAACCATGCCCGCTGCAACAGCCACCGCACTACCCGAAGAAGACCCACCAGCAATATGTAACGGGTTTACGGCATTTCGTGTACCCACAACGCCCTCTATATGCATGGCAGTATTATAACCTGTTACCCCAAAGGCTAATTCGTGCATATTGGCTTTACCAACAATGATCGCGCCGTGGTCAATAAGCTTTTGAATAACTGGGGCAGAAGTTTGCGGCCTAAATTGAGCTAAAGCTGGTGTACCTGCACTATTTGGAAAACCTGCAACATGAATATTATCTTTAACCGCAATTAAAATACCCATCAAAGCTGGACATGGTTTTCCACTCAGTAGGTATTCATCCCAATATTGAGCTTGCTGAATTGCTGAAGCTTTATCTGTGCTAATAAAAGCATTTAAAGATTGCTGTTTTTCAATAGTCGCGAAGTAATGATGCACAAGCTCTTCACAAGATACTTTTCTCTCATGAATCAATTGAGTAATGACATCTATGGGAGCATTTACTAAATCCTGTGATTCAATCCAATTATTTTTTTCAACTGCATTTGACATGATGACTTAAAATCCATTTAAGTTGTGATCTTAAAAACTTAGTACAAATTGCTTATTCATTCGTATCCTCAAAATTGAGGATTGTTTTTGTTTTAATGTTGAATGAGTAAAGCCATTTCAGTGCGATTATTGCAGCCGATTTTTCTCATAGAATTGTTCAAATGAGTTCTTAATGTGGTAAAGCCAATACCCAGTAAATTTGCCACATGTTTATCACTTAAACCTTTAGAGACCAAATGAACCACTTCTTGTTCACGCGAAGTCAAACCGTATTGGCTTGATAAATCAGTGGGTAAGGCTTGACTAAAATAAGGTTCAAGTAGGCTTAATATTCTTTTTTCACGTTCACCAAACATGTCGGCATCTTTCGCACGCCAAATCCGTAAATCACCAATATCCATACCATTTCGGACAAAATAAATATTGATGCCATGATATAAACCATAGGCTCTCAAAAACTCATTGTAATAGGGTGTTTTTTTCAGGTCTGCGAGAGGCATGACCTCGGTTACGAATGTTGGTTTTTGGCGTTTGCGAAGCTGTGCCGTAATCGGATCATCAAATTGCCAAACACATTCATAGTCCTTCATGGCTTTTAGGTCGATTTTCCATATCACACCTTCTTTCGATAAGTTATGGGTTGAATCCCAAATGTAAGATGCAGCGAAATCAGCCCGCAATAAAATGGCAATATCTGCAAGAATATTTTCACGTAAATTATATTGCCCTTTTCCTGAGCCAAGTTTCCATAATATTTCGGAGAACAATGTAAACTCAGATGGACTGAAATCCTTTTCAAAAAGTACGGTCATCGTTTACCTATTTAACGAAATCCATCGAATTTTAAGTTACAGGCTTCAGAGGTCATGCAGGTAATTATTTAGATCAATTTGGAGTTGTATTCGCCAAATTGTTGCCTGCTATTTGGAAAAAATAAATTTCTTCTAAAAAGACTAAAAGCTAACCTCTTTTAGCTTTTAGTCTTCTGAAAATCAAAAGTATTTAGTAAACTTACTTATTAGCTTACTTCATTAGACTTATTTATATCAAAAGCCACTAGTAATCTTGTTATAAAAGTAATAGGTTCTATGTTTTATTCTGATGGGAAAATAAAAATCTCAATAATTACATTGCTATTAATCATATGAGTGGAGCAAAAGGAGTATTTTTACTATAATATTTGTATTAGATATAAATTTATAAAATCAGAATAAAAAGGAATAATTATGGATAATATTAATGCAGATCTATATCAACTTAAAGAAGATATAGCTTATGAAATCAAAGTGACTAAAGCAAACCGTGAAAAAGATAGAGATAAATCTACTTTTGTTAGTATATATACTGGTCTAATATCGGCTCTTACCACATTTTGTATTGGCCTAACTCCTTACGTATCTGAAGATTACACCAATTTTATTGGAGGTTTTTCTTTGTTTATTAGTGCTTCTCTAACTGTTGTTCTGGCCTGGAATGGACTCTTTAATCATAAAAGTCTATGGATTAATTCCGCAATAAAACTATCAGAGCTTTACGATTTAAATACAGATATAAAACATTCTGAAAGTAGTAAATCAATAGATCAAAATTTAGTAAACAATTTCTATAAGCGCTATAAAACAATTATGAATGATGCAAATGTTCGTTGGCTGAAAATTAGAGAATAGTAATACTTTAAAAAGTATAGTTTGCTGTGTCACGTATGGGATATGGTTTGCCATTAATTATTAGAGGATAAAATTTTGCTTGTTTGCAAAAAACTTCTAATAGAACCGTGTCTTGTTCGTGTAAACCACTATTACTTTGGATCTTTGCAAGGGCTAAGTTTCTAATATCATCAGTTTCTGAATAAATACTTATATATCTGGTTTCTCCTTTAAGATCGCTTGTATTAATGTTAATTTTTGAAAATACTTTAAATCTCAGTTTTCTAGAGGCTTCTTTATAAAAAGAATTTAATTAGAGATATAACTTAAACCTCAGTCGCTAAATACCAATTTTTCCAAGAACTGGTTCCTCTCGTTTCAAGAGGCACTGTTGGAATCAGTTTTTCTTTTAATATTTCAGTTTGTTCAAGGGCTTTAGCAAGCCTTGCTTTAACGGAATGAATACATTCACGGTCACCAAATTCGCAGCGGTCTAAAGTTGTACCGCCACAAGGCCCATTGGCTAAACCTTTTGGACACGTTTCAGGGCAAATATATAAAGTATCGCTTAGCCGACACTGACCACAGCTTTCACAACCGACTAGGCTATGTTTACTCAAAACTTCGGTTTTAAGTAAGACTTTGGCGACCAAAGTATTTTCCCAAAAAGACGCTTTAAAAATAAACCGTCCAATACCTCTAGCAATTTTTGATCCAAACATTGCTTCATGCATAACATGTAGCTGACGATATTTAATTAATTGTTTAGACGTTGGCTGAAGCGAAAACCGAGCAATTTCAGGTGAAAACTCTTTGCCTGATGTGACTTGCCAAAGTGAATTCCAAAGCTCTTCTAAAGCTTTAAGCTCCAAATGTCTGTATTGCTCAATATAGCTTTCAAGCAACATTTGCTCTTCTGGCTTATGACAAGCAGATAAGTGAATTCCTGCATAACCTAAGTGTTTACATATCAAAATCTGTAAAGCACAGCGTAAATAAACGCGGTCTGTATGCCCTGCCTGTTTTTCATCTGCCAAGACTTTTAGCATGTGTGGAGTAATTACAATACCAGCAACTTTATGCTTCACCATAAAATTGGCACGGCCTAAAGTTAGTGGCATGACGCAAGCCAGTATTTGCTGTGAATAATTGTTCTTGGTTAAAAATGATTTGGCTTGCTTTAAGGCTTCAATATCATAGCCCAATTGGGTAATGATAAAGTCAGCGCCTGCTTTAATTTTCTTATGTAGTTTTAAATACTGTGCGTCACGCTCAGCTTCAACATATTTAAATGGGTTAAAAGCAACCCCAATACGGAACCCGCCATGTTGCTTGGCAGCCATTACGGCGTTTACCGACTCTAGGTATCTACTACGAGGCTGTCCATCTCGACCATTATGGTGTTCTTTGAGTTTATCGCCTGTAAGCAATAACAAGTTTTGAATATTGGCTGCTTGAGCTTGTTCTAAAAATTGCTCAAAGTCTTGTATGTCTCGGGCCTTACCTGAAAAGTGTAAGACTTTATCGATTGAGTCTGGGTAACTTTTGCTGGCTTCAAGCGGCGCGATATCATGATCTGAATGTACACGATCTGCCAATGTCATTGCAGCCGGATATCCTGCAAACTCATGTTTCACAGGATAAATTTCATGCAGTGAAGTGAGATATTCCACCAACACAAAAAACTGGTTTTGCTGGAAGCAGGGAGAAACGTGTGACATAGGCAAAGTGCTGATCAAAACATGACATCAATCATAAGCGCGGCATTATAAATCAAAGCGCATCAAGATGCGCTAGTCAGAAAGCTCATTGTTTTGCTTATCTTCACCCTCTTTATTTCTGGGTAATTCGAGTGAGCGAGGAAATATAAAATCAAATGAATCGAGTGCATAACGGTAAAGCTGAGCTGGCCGTTTGCCTACAATTTTACTGTGGTTGGTTTCTTCAACTGCACCCGCTTCTATCATACGGCGTCTAAACGCTTTTTTATCTAAAGATTGCCCAAGAATAATTTCATAAATGGTTTGTAGCTCAGTCAGCGTAAATAATTCAGGCATGAGACTGGCTGGCAATGCGGTATAGCGGGTTTTACTGGTTAAACGCTCTAAAGCTAAGCTGAGCAATTCATTATGATCAAACGCCAACGCTAAATCTTGTGCTTTTGCTACAGGCACCCATTCGCTGTACTCAGCTAATGCTTGTTGTTGATAGGCATTAAAATCAATTAAAGCAAAATACAAAATGGTTACGGCCCAGCCACGCGGGTCACGTTTAGCATTGCCCACAGAGGCAACTTGTTCCAAATAAGGTGAAGCAATCCCTGTTTTTTCAACCAGCTTACGATAAGCCGTGGCCATCAAATCTTGGTCATGGGTTAAATCGGCAAAACCACCCGGTAAAGCCCATTGGTCTTTGGCTGGAAAGTTGGGTCGCTTAATGAGTAATACCTGCAATTGACCATTAAATACCGAGAAAATAGCCATATCTACAGTGAGTAAAGGTGCGTCATAATCTCGGCGATCATAACTGGCAAGGAATTCTTGTTCAGTTTGAATAGTCACGTTCAGCCTCTCAATAAAAATGATGAGCCGATACACATGTAACGGCTCATCTAAACTTAGTTATGCGATGGATAAACGCTCACGAATTTGATCCAAAGTACACTCATATTGAAGTTTACCATTTTCAAAGACTGTTTTAAGTGCTCCGCCTTGTTCTTGTTCGGCTGTTTGCTCATCAAACAAGATAAAACCATTTTCACCTTCTTCGATGCGTAAAAGACCTTTCGCAGATTTTTTCACACCTGAGTCTGTAATTGGGTCTTTAAACAGCTCGCGTCCTACACCATTTACTTGCCCCCAAGTCGCTTTCACAGCAAATCCAAAGGTATCGCGAGTTAAATAGTTATAGGTAAAGCTGCCGATCCCAAACACCAAATTGTTTGAAGCAAAGCCTTTGACTTCTAATCCTTCTAAAATACGCTGTGCACGATCTAGGGTAATCGAGTCACCATAGATTAAACCGACACGTTCATTCAGAACTTTATAGCCTTGCTCAGTTGTTGTACCGCCAAACACTTCCCATAAGCATTCAACCGCGCCTTTATAGGCTGGGCTTCCAACTTCAGCGTCAGGGTCACCACAAATAATTTTAACAGGGTCACCAGAGTCAGGACGGAAAACTAATTTCGCCAAACCTAAAGCATTGGGTTGTCTTGCCAAAATTTCAGGTTTTAACGCTACCGTAAACTCGGTAATCACTCGCCAAAAGTCCCAAGTATCAGACACAATACTGACAACACCAGACGGATAAAGCTCGCAGATTAAACGTTTAAATGTGTCTAGCTCACTGTTTTCTGTACCCATACACATCACACTGTGTTCGGTCGCTGGTACAGATACACCAATCACACCTGTGGCATTGTAATATTCTTCTGCGTAGTCGATTGAAGCAACTGAGTCTGTTCCAATAAAACTGGTTAAGTGGCCTACACCTGATTGCGCTGCATCATAAATTCCGCTCATACCACGGCTACTAAAATCGTGTCCTTGCACAGGTACAAAATCGAGTGGTGCGCCAGTTTTTACAGCATATTGCGTTAATAAGCGTTTGTACTCATAGGCAATTGTGGCCGTAGTACAGCTTTTCCAAAGCTCAGCACTTAACACGGTTTCAATATAGTTCGTTAACCAAAAGAAACGCGGGTCGGTATTAATAACGGTGAGCACAGGTACACGCATATTGACACGGCTGCCTTCTGGCAAGGCTTTAATGCGTAATGGTAAATATCCCAAATCGTGTAATGCTTCAATGTGGTCAACCGGTACTGCGCCTTCACCTAGTGAACTATCCATACGGCGTTTATATGCAGCCACTATCTTGTCTTTAGGTTGTTTGAAAAAGCCTTCATTCCATGTATCGATTAAAAAGTGTTTGATAAAACCCTGAAGCCCAAAGAACACAACTTTATCGTCGAAGTCAGGTAGCATTTTTGCGAGTCGAGATGAACGCGGCGTAAAGTTTGCGTACACGTACTCTGTGCCTGCTGGATACTGACGTCTGTGATCAGCTTTATAAAAATCGATAGCGTTTAATGGATTAAGTTTAATAGTCATCTTTGTTCTCTTTATTCTGCTACAAAAGCAATTACTGAAATTTTGTCTGTTGCTTTTTGTGGAAAGCTGTCTGAGGTAAATAGTTGATCTAGCAGTCCATCAAAAACCTCTATTCCTTTACTAAAAATACCGTGGGTCACGTATAGAACGACCTTATGGCAATTTAAGCGACGGAGTTCTTTGGCAATACCAATAAAAGTCGCACCGCCGTCGCAAATGTCATCGGTAATGACCGCTGTTAAGCCTGATAAATCAGTCGCATGTACATGTGTGCCCAAAATTTTGCCAGTTACAGGGTCACGTTTTTTATCACACTGAACAATAGTGATAGGTTGTTTGCGCTCAGAATTAAAAGCGTTTGCAACCATTTGTGTACGTGCTTTTGCGCCTTTGTCTGGGCAAATCAGTACTGTTTTTTCATCTTTTAATAATGTGCTTAGCGCTTCACTCTTTGCGATAATGTCGACTGAACTCACATTTACTACTTCGCTAAAAGAAGTATTGGCAGTAAGCAAAGCTGTTGTTACTTCACTATGGCAGTCCCAAACAGTCACCTTGCCTTGTTTACCCGCTTTTTTGTCTGCGTTGATGTTAAGTAGCTTCGTCATCACATCGAGTGAGAACGCTTGGCCCACTGCACAAATACGGTCCTGACGAGCGTATGGAAAATATGGAATTTCTAGGTCAACGGTTAAACCCTGATTTAGCAATATATTTTCAAGTAACAAATAGTCCATCACATCGTGACTTGAGATCATTTGCGCACGCACCAATACCTTGCCAGATAGTGAACCTAAGGTTGTCTTATCAATCTGAACATGACGCTCGCCACCAGAAAACTGCGTGAATTTCACTGGAATTTCATTTCTTGCCGCATCTAAAAGCTGGATAGCCATATCATCCTCTTTTTGTCTGATGACCTTCGATGAATATATGGTGGCACAAAGCCACTATATATTTCAAGTCTATTTTTCAAACTTTTTTCAGAGCCCTTTAAGACATAAAATTTGCAGTTTTAGAGCATTTAGAGATTTAATTTTTAAGAGAGATTATTCTTCAATTAATTGAAATAAAAGTTAATTTACAACAAGCATCACGAACAAAACCAGCATTAAAAGTAGCGGATACAATCTTGCCCGCCATAAATCAGGTAGTTTTGAAATAAATTTTTCTGAAAAATATAGTCCGATCCATGTTCCAGCAACCAAGAATAAAGCAGCTTCAAACCAGATTAGACCGATAAATCCACTAGGTGCCCATGTAGATTTCCAAAGTGACAATACACAATAAGTTAGCGTTGCAGTTAAAGACAAAGGCAGCGTGAGAATATTTGCAATAGCCGCAGCCTCTGCCATCGAACTACCCCGCCGCCGTAATAACGGAACTGTCATTACACTGCCACCCACACCTAAAAGTGCTGCAACCCAACCAATAATTCCGCCTTTAATCAGTTCGCTGTTTTCACTATAGTTTTGCTTTTGCCTTGAGGTCACCATAAAGCCTGGTCGGTAATAACAATCAATAATGGTTATGAATACATAACCCATAAATATCCAGCGAAGCCAATTTCCATTAAACAATGAGGCCATGACCGCACCGACAACTCCACCCAATGCGATACCACTCCATAAAAAGCGGATTTTTTGCCAATCAATCTGTCCGGACCGATAGTGTCGAAAAGTTGCAAAACTTGCCGAACACAGCATCACAAAAGCTGATGTAGCTACGGCGATTTGCATCGCATGTATCCCAACCATACTTTCGTTACTGTACTTTTGAATAATGACTGTATAAAGCAAAGGCACAGCAACAAAACCGCCGCCAAAGCCAAATAACCAAGTGGTAACTCCTGAAAGTAGTCCAAATAAAAATAGCTCATATAGCATCGTTATCTTCCTCATGTTTATAGAGGCATGATATAAAATAGCCCTATGGCAAACTAACGTAGAAAAGCCATATTTTTAATTATTTCAGACAAAAATATATGCGTAATATTCCAATTAACGATGTAGACCATCTACCGCAAGCGGTTTTAGCGTTAGGATCGGACTATCCTGCTGATACTTTGTTAGATACGCATAGCCATCGCCGTGCCCAGTTCTTATATGCACCCGAAGGCCTCATGAAAGTTGAAACTGAAGATGGACAATGGCTCGTGTTACCGTACAGTGGTGTATGGATACCTGCAGGTAAAGCACATCAGGTATGGCTATCTAAAGTCAGTACTTATAGTTTGTATATAGAAGTGAGTAATGCCCCAAGACAAGCAAACTATTGTGAGGTTGTGCAAGTATCACAATTACTCCATCAACTGCTCATTCAAGCAAATCAATTATCTATTGATTACTCGTACTCAGGCCGTGACGGTGCTCTTATCGATTTATTGTTATATGAGTTAGAAGCTGCACCAGCCCTACCTCTATTTATTCCATTGCCTCACAACACATTATTATCTAAACAGTGTGTTGAGTATATGGAGCATCCCGAT
Source organism: Acinetobacter sp. GG2 (assembly GCF_000292385.1). Classification (NCBI taxonomy): domain Bacteria; kingdom Pseudomonadati; phylum Pseudomonadota; class Gammaproteobacteria; order Moraxellales; family Moraxellaceae; genus Acinetobacter; species Acinetobacter sp. GG2. The sequence continues at coordinate 38,265 of NZ_ALOW01000018.1, read as the reverse complement.
ATTCATAGCAGCCCTAAAGATTGGGCACATGACCATAATAAAAGTGAACGAACTTTTCATCGTTGGTTTAAGTCTGAAACTGGCATGTCCTTTCAGGCTTGGCGTAATCGAGTCTGCATCATCTATGCTTTAAATGCCTTAAAAGAGAATATCTCAATTACTGAAATTGCTTTTAGTTTGGGCTATGAACACTCGGCAGCATTTACCGCAATGTTCAGTAAAATTATGGGTTATCCACCTACCCATTTTCAAAAAAGATTTCATACGCACAATAAAGCGCTATAAAGATTTACTCATATGAATGGTGTCATAGGTCTCGATCCACTCACGGTTAATGACATCAAAGCCTTGTAGACGCCAAAACTTTTCAGCCGCTGGCAAAAATGGATGAGTGTGCAAATAGAAAGTGGTAATTTCATTGTTTTTTGCATGGCTAAACAACATGTCACATAGTTGAGTTGCGATACCATTACGGCGGTATTCAGGCAATACAAACAACTTAACCACTTCCACTGTATTAGATGGCAAATTTAAATCAAAACGATGGTCATACGCCCGATATGCAATAGTGCCAATAATACGGTTTTTATCTTTTACCGTAATAAAGCAACCTAATGGATCATTAACATAATATTGCCCAAAATTTTTTAAATCTTTGGGAACTTGCCCATGATAGATTTCTGGGAATAATAAATGTCTTGTATAAAGTGCAAACTCTACAGCAGATGCATAGTCTGATTTGTCTGCTAGATGATAGTGAAAAGTCATATTTATAGCCAAGAATGGTCAGGGATAACAATGGTTTTGTCTTGAATCATGGCTTCATGGAACTCAACATCATAGACACTTTTTAAAAACTTCGGATCGGTGATTCGTGTTTTAGATTCAGGCTTAACTACTTCATGTTGGCGCATAAAAAACAAATGATCTGCAAATAAAAAAGCTAAGTTGGGATCATGCATAATCGCAATCACTGTAAAATTTTGCCGCGACAACTGACGCAATTTTTTCATTAAATAAGACTGGTAATAAACATCGAGATGATTGGTTGGCTCATCAAGCAAAATCACTTTGGGTGCTTGCACTAAAATTCGGGCAATCATAACCAATTGCCTTTCACCACCTGATAGTTCTGTATAAGGACGGTCACGTAAATGCTCAATATCTAAATCAAGCAAAGCTTGATCTACACGCTCCCAGTCTGATTTTGAAGGTCTATATCTGCTAAAAGCGGCACGTCCCGTAATTACTACATCTTTAACTAAAAATGGAAATACGGTTTTATGAAACTGTGGTAAAAAGCCAAGTAACGCAGCTCGATCTTTGCCTTTAAAGTCTGATAATGGTTTTCCAGAGTAACGGATCAACCCATCTTTTAAAGGTTCTAAGCCAGCCATCAATTTAAAAAGTGTCGATTTGCCACAGCCATTGCGCCCTAAAATGACGGAAAACTGATTTTCAGGAAACTCCAGATGAATGTTTTTAAGAACCTGTTTATGCCCATAGGCATAATTTAACTGATCAATTTGAATCATGCCCAATGAGTCCTCTGTGTTTTCATTAATAATAAGAAAAATGGCGCACCAAGTAGCATGGTAAAAATGCCAATTGGTATTTCAAAGGTTAGTAAAACACGTGAAAAGTTATCAATCATGAGTAGGAAACTGCCGCCCAAAATCATATTGGCAGGAATACTGTAGCGGTGATCTGGCCCCACCAACATTCTCACAATATGCGGCATAAAGAGTCCATATAAACTAATAATGCCAGCAGCAGCCACAGAAGTTGATGTACATACAGTCACTAGTACAATTAAAAGAAGCTGCTCCCAGCGTGGATTAACACCAACCGCCTGCGCTTCTTCAGCACCGAGTGCCATTAAGTTTAAACGCCAACGCATTGCAAATAATCCGACAAGGCCAATACAAATCGGTAGCACAGCGTATTGAACTTTTTGCCAAGAAGCTTGATGTAAATTGCCCATCGTCCATTGCACAATGGCTTGTAATTTAAATGGATCACTTAGATATTGAATAACTGTAAGTCCTGCCAAAAACAGCCCCGACACAATCATGCCGGATAAAATGACCATCACTAAAGACGTCTGGCTTTCATGTTTTTGATGTGCAAATAAATATGTTAAAGCAACAGCACATACGCCAAAAATAAAGGCGGATAGATTTGGCGAAAGCCAACTTAGAGAAAGTGCCAAAGCTGCACCAAACGCCGCACCGGAAGAAATACCGAGTACATACGAGTCAACCAAAGGGTTACGAAACAATGCTTGCAAACCATTACCCGCGGTTGCTAATGCAGCTCCCACCATAAAGGTCAGTAAAATTCTGGGTAATCTGACATTGACCAGTATGTTCTGCATCAGTCTAAATTGTTCAGCATCAAAATATGGTGTACCAAAGACTGCTTGAACACCCCACCGCAAATAGTCCCATGCACTCAAGGTTTGCGTAGGCCCAATGAGCAAAGAGATAAAAACCATGATGAAAGGTAACGGGTAAAACCAATAATATTTCAGTTTTTGCATATTCATTGCACCAACGCATTGGCAAGGTGCTCACCATACAACTTGGTTAAAATACGCTGTTGTAAAGCACTTACTGGTAAATCGGACTGTTCAGGGTAAATGCTGTGGTTCAAATAAATCGCCGTAATAATGATTTTGATGGTATGGGGGTTATAAATAAATGCAGGGCTCAAATTAAATACCTTACAGTTTTGTACGGCACTTAAGCCTTGTAATTCTTTTCGTTCATAAATCAGTTTTGGGTTGGTGTTCCAAAGCACAATATTGTCAGGGTTCCATTCAATGAGAGTCTCGGGATTTACATTGGGTTGGTTAGCATTGGTCTGAACAATGTTGTAAGCACCTGCCAGCTCAATAAAATCATTGGTAATAGACTGACGTCCCGAAGTGGAAAAAATTCGCCCACCTGACCACGCATAGTAAATCGATTGCTTATTTGGCTGACGTGCTGTTTTGGCTGCGACTTCTGCCATAATTTCATCAGAAAAACTCAAAATTTCTTGAGCTCGCTTTTGAGCTCCACTTAGAACAGCAATTTCAGATAGCTCTTCTTTCACCTGTTTATAGGTGCCAGATTCCATTACATATACAGCAATACCAAATTGTCGTAATAATGCGATCGTTTGGGTCTGCCCGCTCCCCAAAATTACTAAATCGGGTTTCAACAACACAAGACTTTCAATATTGGTTGCATTGACACCTTGTGAAGGCGTTGCAAGCTGTTTATTTGCAATGCGTTGATCTATTTTTGAATAGGCGTTAAATAATAAAGGTTGAATGTATACTTCGGCTGGTATGCCAATCACTTTATGGCCTTGCCCTAGCATATATAAGCCATCTAAACCTGACTCAAATAGAGAAACAATTCTTTGCGCTGGCTTGGCTACACACACTTTTGTATTTGTACTATCAAAAACGCATATCGAATGAACTGCTAAGTTTTCTTTAGTTTTTCTACTTTGTTCAGATGAAGAACATCCACATAGAATGAGTAAAGTGAGTATTGAAGCCCAAAACCTCATTACACCTCTCCATGCACAAATATGGTGCAAAATAAAGAGATGTACTTATTTGGTGCAATTTTCATGTGAAAAAAACACCATAAGAGAGCAAAACGGTTTGAATCATCATTTATATGGGGTGCAAATTAAATGTTTAATTGAAGATATGAATAATTAAGCAATAAAAATGCCAGAATTAAAAAATAAATTTATCCATCAATCGGTTGTTATAGTTATTTCAAGTCAGAAAAAATATTTATGGGCTTTCACACTTCTCTAATAATGAGTTAACTAATACCAGTTATTTTAAAATCTAACTGAGTAAAATATTTAAAAATAATGAGACCTAAAAACATAAAAATTAAAAAAACGAAACACAATACTCAAAAATATAGTTATTTTCTCATTTTTAATTTTATCAATTAAATAAAGAATTAATAATAAACAAAATCTTAGTTAAAATAATAAAATTAAGTTTTTCTAAAAAATTACAGCTTTAAAAAGTAAATTAATCTAAAGTTAATATTAAATATAAATCTTTAATAATGACTATTTTATGTGCTAGATTAATGTACAAGAATTATCCAATTACTTGGAAATTTCTCATACTACAAATAACTTACGAACTATAAGAATATTAAACATGACAAGGATTTTAAACCATGAAAAGAAATTATTATATATTAGGCACTCTTTTATGTGGCATGAGCTTAGCAACACATGCCGACTCACTACGAATGAGTGCCACGGAGTTTGCAAAAGACCCAGCCAAAGTAAGCGCACTGCAAAAAGGTCTGGAAAAAATGCGAGCAAATAATAATGCAAATCCATTATCTCCGGAGTTTCGTACAAGTTTTAATTATTGGGCAAATACTCACGGCTATTTTGGTACGGGTACACATGGCACTGATAAAACTACATATCTTAAAAACCGTATGGCAGGTTGCTTACAAGATAATAGTCAAGCCTTATGTGATAGTTACTATAAACATATTCAAAATTCTACAGTTCCAAACGATGGCTTTACCAATGAAGTTTGGGGTACATGCCAACATGGCAATTTAAACTTCTTACCTTGGCACCGTATGATGCTTTATTTTTACGAGCGAACAGTGCGTAAGTATGTTGGCCAAGATTACTCTCTTCCTTATTGGGACTATTACCAAGAAAAAGCGGCTAATGGGAAAGGACTAGCGCTGCCTCAATTGGTTCGAGGTAAACAAGCAGGTAGCTTATATGACCAGTTCCGTACACCTGGTTTAAATGAGAATATCAGCGCTATAGATCCAGACGATGCCAGCGCTGCCCAAGCATTTAAATGGAATGACTTCACATCATTTTCCAATCAGTTACAGTCTCAGCCCCATGGTGTAATGCACTGCGCGGTTGGTAAAAACTGTGTGCTGCCAGATATGGGATTTGTACCAATTGCAGGTTTAGACCCTGTATTTTATATGCACCATGCCAATATCGACCGCTTGTGGCAATGTTGGCTAAATAAAAAAGCCAATGGGCAACCCATTACACTTGAGTGGGCAAAGAAAAACTTAGGTATGCCAGATAGCTGGTATAACACTCGATACACCTTTGCAGACGAAAACGGCAATAAAGTCACCATGACCATTGCTGATGTATTTACCCCTGGTAAAATTCCGGTGCGTTATACCAATGAAAACGCATGTAAAGTTCAAGCACCAGTTATGAGTAGTCAAGCAGGAAAAGTAAATCTATTTAAAAAAGCGCATAAACCAGTCAGCAGTAATAAAACCATTCAACTGATGGGTGTAAGTCAAAAAGTAGCTTTAGCACCTCAAACCACAACGTTCTTAAAGAGTGCTAGTCAACTTTCTCAAACCACACTTTCATCAGGACAAACTTATTTAATCTTAGATAATGTACAAATGGTGGGTAATCCAAATCTAACTTATAAGATTTATTTATCTCCTAAAAATAAACCTGACCAAAAAATTTATGTTGCCACAATTAACTATTTCGGTGTGTTAGATCATAGCCACGGCGGGCATGCGAGCAATGGTGCTATGGGTCAATTGGTCTATCAAGTCAGCGATCAAGTTAATCAATTAGGCGTACCTGCTGAAGACTTAGAGGTTCAGTTTGTTGCTACCGATTTAACCCTTAACCCAGTAAAGCAAAAGGTAAGTTCTCAAGGACTGAGCATTTCTCAAGTTCGCTTAGAAACTTCAAAATAATAATTAAGGGAGAGGCCTGATTTTTCAGGCCTATATTTATTATGAAAATAGCTCATTTAATATTATGTACCCCTCTAACGTTACTGAGTGGGTATGCCTTAGCAGAGGAGTCTTCTGACCGTATATTAGAAGACCCTCCTGAAATGTTTGTTGCACGTAATCATCAAACTTTACTTGCGGCACCAAGCCCTACTACTGCCACAACAAACGTTCCGCAAATGCAGTCTTCAAATGAAGCATTGTTTACTTGGGAGGTTAAAAAAACAATAAATAGACTCTGGAACCCAGCAACAAACAGTTATGACAAAGTCATGTTACGCAGCTATCAAGGCACAAATACACAGCCCAATACGCCTTATATTGCTCCAACCATTGAGGTATTTCCCGGTGAAACCGTACGAGCAACTTTAGATAATCAGCTTGATATAGATCCAATAACTCACAGAAAACTTCCAAAAGACCCAAGTTGCACTGGCGATCATTTTGACGTGAATAAACCACATTGTTTTGATGGTACCAATATGCATACACATGGGTTATGGATTAACCCAGCAGGAAATAGTGATAACGTTTTAGTTTCGATTAATCCGGGTGTTAACTTCCAGTATGAATACAATATACCGCCAGATCATCCGGCCGGAACATTTTGGTATCATCCGCATCGACATGGTTCAACCGCGATTCAAGTCGCAAGTGGTATGGCGGGTGCTTTGATTATTCGTGGATATCGTCAACCCACACCAAATAAAACAGGTGATTTAGATTTACTCACCTATGGTTTTAAAGAAAGAACGCTGGTTTTTCAGCAAATTCAATATGCTTGCTATGATGCTAACGGCAAAATCCAAACTGACTCAAAAGGTAATTACATTTGCCAAAATAATCAAATTGGTGAAATTAGGGATTATCAGGGCTTTGGTGTCGGCGGTTGGGGAAAATCAGGACGATATACAAGCATTAATGGTGAAGTTCAGCCTTTCATTACTCAAGCTGTAGCAGGACAAGTTGAACGTTGGCGAATGATTCATGCTGGTGTACGCGACAGTATTAACCTGAGCGTTCGCCAAATGCAAAACATCCCTTCTAAACTCGATTTAACACCAACGGGTGAAAAGCAATTATTAAGAGAAAGCTGTACAGGCCCGATTGTAAGTCAACACCTTATTGCAGCCGATGGCTTAACCCTTAAACAAGTCATGGATAAAACAGTCACTGTTTTTCAACCGGGTTACCGTTTCGATGCCTTAATGCAATTCCCGCAAGAAGGCCGCTATTGTCTGATTGATGAAGCTGCTTCAGCTTCTGCTAACGTGGACCGTATATCTTCTGAGAGACGCTTACTGGGGATTATTCAAGTTAATAAATCCACTTCAGCGCCTCAGTCTTTAACAACAGTGTTAAGCAATAATGCAACACGTAATATTGCACCAGATATGCGTCCCGCTGTGCTTCAAGATTTACAACAAAATTTAAAGCTCAGTCATTTTGTTCCGCATCAGGATTTACCGGCAACACCAAATAAACAATTTTTAGAATTTAATATTGATACTAAGGCTAATCCAACTCAATTTCAGGTCGATGGAAAACCATATAAACCAGATCGAATTGACCGCACACTTGAGTTAGGTAAAACTGATGAATGGATACTTACCTCTAAATTAGCCAGCCATCCATTCCACATTCATGTAAACCCGTTTCAGATCGTTGAGATTAAAGATCCTAGTGGGAAAGATGTCAGTGATATCAACGCCGTTGATGACTATGACAAATCAGCTCCACCCGACCCACAATACCGCGGTCTCAAAGGAACATTGAAAGACACTATTTGGGTTAAAAACGTACAAGGAAAGAGTTATACAATCACTGTTAGAACCAAGTACCAACGCTACATCGGTGACTTTGTATTGCACTGTCATATTTTAGATCATGAAGATCAAGGCATGATGCAAAACATTCGCATTAGCCTTCCAGATGGTAATGGTGGTGTTTCACAGGGACATCATTAACCATAAATCTTTTTCAGACAGAATTAAAAAGGCCGCTTCTCGCGGCCTTCGTTTTATCATTTTTATATAGACCGTTTATTTTCTTGATAATTGATATTCTTTAAAAATAAATCGACTACATATTCAACCCAAATACCAATTTCACTCTCAGATATTAAATAATCAGGATGGGTCAGACATTTTAAATGAGCATCACTTCGTAAAAGCGATAAAAAGATATTTGCCGCAGCTTCAGAGGAAGAACTTAACTCAATTTCTCCTTGTTTGACCGATTTTTCAAGATAACCCGCAATAATATTTGCCAGTTTTTGTGGTCCAAGTTCAAAGAATTTTTCAGATAATTCTGGGAATCTGACTGCTTCAGCAATACAAACCCTAAAAAAAGCCAAACCCAAATGTGACAATATAAAGCAGAGATAAGTTTTACCCATCTCTGTTAAAGCTGAACGTAAATTTTTAGCTTGCGTTTCAACTAAAATAATTTGCTTTTGCATGTTGGTGCATTGACGTTCAATGACTGCAGCGAACATCGCTTCTTTATTTTTAAAACAACCATACATGGTGGCTTTTGAAACACCAGCTTCTTTTTGAATCATGTCTGTCGTTGTGCCACTAAAACCGTGGATCAGAAAAAACTTTGTTGCTGCATCCAGAATTTTTTGATCTTTCTCATTGGCTTTAATGCAATCAGACATACGAACCTACAAATATATTTAGAAATTTCATGATTAGTGTAACTCATCGAAAAGTTCAAAATCGAGAATTGACGTAATTTTAATAAGATAGTACAGTACCGATCGGTACAGCTGAGCTCAATAACTGCTCTATGCAACGAGTTCATTTTTAAAATTTAAGGTAAAAGATGAATATACGACCACTCATCGGTTTGGCAGGTGCAATTTTTGCAGCAATGACTGTCGAATTTAATAACCGAATTACCAGTATTACTTTGGTCGATATTCGCGGTGCAATGGGTATTAGTGTCGACTCTGGTTATTGGGTCAGCAGTATTTATGCCAGTGCCATGATTATTGGCATGATCCTCTCTACCAGTTGGGCCGTTATTTTTTCAATGCGTAGAGTCCTTCTTTTTGCCATAGGTCTTTGTCTCGTCTCTAGCGTTTTAATTCCTTTTAGTCCCAACATTGAAATATTTTATTTATTGCGTGGCTTGCAAGGACTTGCCAATGGTTTAACCATTCCTTTACTCATGGCATGTGCACTTAGATTTCTAGGGCCAGAAATCCGTTTATGGGGTTTGGCCTGCTATGCGCTAACAGCAACTTTCTTTCCCAACTTAAGTGCTGCACTTTCAGCTTTTTATTTAGATGTGATTGGTTGGAAAATGATATTTTTCCAAACTATTCCTTTTTGTGCGCTAGGTGCTGCGCTGGTTTACTTTGGTATTCCCCAAGATCCATTAAATTATTCAAGAATAAAAACTTACGATTGGACTGGCGCGATTTTAGCCATTATTGGCTTGGCAAGCTTAAGTACCATGCTTTTACATGGCAATCATTTAGACTGGTTCCATTCTAAATTGATTAGTGTTTTGGCTTTAATCAGTGCCATTACCCTACCTTTATTTTTAATACATGAATGGCGCTATCCAACGCCATTAATTAAACCGCAAATGCTCGAAATACGAAATTTTGCCTATGCCGTTATTGCCCTGTTTTGTTTTGTGGTTATTGGCATGTCAACAAGCACTTTACCACTCAATTACTTAAGCGCTGTACATGGTTATAAACCAACTCAAACCATGTGGATTGGTTTACAAATTGCGGCCTTACAATTTATTTATATTCCAATTGTTATTAAGTTTTTAAATCAAGCTTGGGTCGACAGCCGTTATGTACATGGCTTTGGTTTGCTTCTGGTCATTGCTGGTTGCCTAGGTGCAAGCCAACTCGATACCACTTGGAATCAAGACCAATTTTACTTTTGGCATGCCATCTCATGTTTGGGCCAAACTTGTGTCGTGCTCTCACTCTTAATGATGGGTACAAACAGTGTTCATCCAACCATAGCAATTTATGCATCACCGATGATTAACACTCCGCGTGCGATTAGCGGTGTACTGGGTGTGTGCATATTGGATTGGGTCAATCGCGTACGTGGTGAATACCATTCAACACGGTTGATTGAAAATACCGCACAACATGTTTTCCAAAATATTCAAGGCCCTGTCATTAATCCGCTTACTCCCCCTGTGCTTACCGCAAATGGTGCAGATCGTGTTTCAGGCGGTTTATCTGCCCTAAATTCTGCGATTCAGGCGCAACAATCTGTTTTAGTTATTAGCGATCAATATCTCATCTTAGCTGGCCTTACTGTAATTTTATTCATTGTGATGTTGATTTTGCCAGTTCGAACTTATCCACCACGCATTGCTCTCATTAAGTTAATGAATAGTCATAACTCAGGAAAATCTTTATGAGTACTCTAGAAGCCCAAGATCACTCTGCGACCGAGTCAGCCAAATTAACAAAGGTGCAATATCTCAAAAAGCATTGGGTTATGGTTATTGCATTTATTATTGTTTTGGTCTCTATTTTATGGGTTTTAAAACTTATATTTTTACCATCTTCGACTATTGAAACAGACGATGCACGTGTAGATGTAGAGTACTCAACCATTGCCCCTAAAGTCTCTGGAAATATCGAAGAAATTTATATTAAAGATCATCAGACCGTAAAAAAAGGCCAGCTTTTGGCACGGATTGATGCAAGAGATTATGAAGCTGCTTTAGCTGAAGCAGAATCTAATTATGCTAAAGCGGAAGCTGATCTAAATGAAGCAAAACTGGCAGTAGAAAGACAACCGACTGTTATTCGAGAAACAGAGGCTCAGCTTAGAAAAGTAGAAGCTGGAATTAAACTCACCAAAGATAATACAGCGCGTTATGAGCAACTACAGGCACTTGGTGCTGAGTCTAGATTAATTACACAACAGTCAAAAACTACATTGACTGAGCAATATGCTGACTTAGACAGCAGTAAAGAAAAAGTTACCGATGCACAGTATCAGCTCAACCAATATAGAATTCAGGTTCAAGCCAAACAAGCTGTTTTAAAACAAGCTCAAGCGGCACTTGATAAAGCAAAGTTGAATTTGAGTTACACAGAAGTTCGAGCACCTATTGATGGCATGATTGGTCAAAAGTCAGCTAATGTAGGTAACTTTGTAAGCGCTGGTAATCCACTCATGGTGGTTGTTCCTTTAGATCAGGTTTATGTAGAAGCAAACTTCCGTGAAATTGAGCTAAAACAAATTAAAATCGGTCAGCCTGTCACTGTCTATGTCGACGCTTACAATGTTGAGTTAAAAGGTATAGTAGACAGCTTCTCTCCATCTACTGGTGCATTTTTCTCTCCGATCTCGGCGACCAATGCGACAGGTAACTTTACCAAGATTGTTCAGCGTTTACCTTTACGCATCAAGCTTATTGAAAATCAAAAAGATATTAAGTTGTTGCGCCCAGGTCTATCTGTTGTAGTTTCTGTAGATACCAATAAAAAGTAAATTTGAGGTTGTGACGTAATTAAAAAAAGAGACCATTGAATGGTCTCTTTTTTTAATGATGAGTTTTAAAAAGTCTTTAAAACTTTTTGGTGTAGTTTACAAACAAGCGATCTTCACCAAAGTCATTGCCATGTTTAACGTTGTAATCAATCCGAATATATTGTAGAGCAAAACCTTTTAAGAGCGGTTGTTGAAATGCGTAGTTTAGAATGACATTTGACTCAGTTTCGTGGTTTTTCTCGCCATTGGCTGCTCTAAAATCATTTCCGTAAACATATTTCACCATCGCATTTAAGCCCGGCACGTAATCTTTAAAGTCGTAGCCATACATGACATGGTAAGACTTTTCATCTTTTTTAAAGAATCCCGTGGCATTCCAGTTAATGAAATAGGTCTCTGGCAAAAAGCCATCTGGTAATGGGTATGCCGATTCACCAATAATTTGTTGGTAACCCAAGCCAAAGGTATGATTTTTTACTTTAAGTGTTTCTAGTACTCCAATGTTTTGCGCATCGATATCAAAAGTATTGCCGTCATTTTTTGCATTAAAGTACTTAAATTTAGAAGTAAGCGCAAAGTTAGGTTGTTTCCAGTTATGCTCAAGTCCTACATAGTGCTTATTGTAGAGGTCTTCTAAATTACCAAAGTAATATTCGCCCTTTAAAGACGGCGTAAATTGATAGCGCAGGTCAATGTAGTTCAAACCATCAGATTCTTTAGTAACTCCATTTGATGTGAAAGAAAACTTTTTAAAATCTTCTTCATTTCGTGGCGACACTTTTTCCACTCGGCCAATTTCAGCATAAAGCTGATCTGAAAGTTGTGACTTTAAGTTGGTTCCCCAATATGAAGTGAGTAACTGACGACTAGCGTCTACGGCAGTTACTGGTAAATCTAACCAAAGTTCACCCACACTTAATAAAGTTTTGTCATAGCCCAGCTTTAAAGTAGCGCCGTATTTTAAATAGTCGGATGCCTAAGATTGTGTTTCTTTATTAAAAGGTAGAACCGTATCTGCGACGTGTTTGTCAGAACTTAAACGCACGGCGTATTGAACAGAAGCATCGGCCCCAATTGTGATTGGCTTGTCAGCTATGACTAACGGGGTGTCATGCATTTTTGATTTATAAAATAAAGATGCTCCCTGAGACCAACTGCCAGTATCTTTGAGTGCATCATTATCAAAATCACGGTTGATATAGGCGTTTTTTAAAGTGAATTTCCACTCATCTTCACTTTGTTGAGTAGTATCTGCTGCCCACAACGCTGAATGACCACTACAGATAAATAAAAGGGTAGCAAACTTTAAATATGGTGTTTTTAAATATTTCATGAAACAAATCATCCTTTAACTATTGTCTGCGCCATCCTTTGGCACAGACATATATTTTCGGTGGAATCGTGTTATCTCAATTTGAAGCGACTAAAAGTTGAGAGCGATTTTTCTTTAAACGTTTAATGAGTAACAACGAAACCGCAGCACAAAATGCTGGTACCGCTAAAATGCTTAAAATTTCAAAACTGGAGAGATTTAATGACATTAACCAGCCGCCCATAATTGATCCCACAATCGATCCTGAGCGCCCTACTGCGTTAGCCCAACTTACACCTGTTGCTCGGCAATGTGTTGGATAAAAACTAGATGCAAAAGCGTTTGCTCCCACTTGCGAACCACTAATTCCTGCACCTACCCCAAACATGGCAAACATCAATAAAGCCGTATTTGCCTGTTCAATTCCAAACCCCAAACAAATCAGGAAGAATCCGCCAAAAACATAAGCCGTACTTAAAATTTTGGTTGCATCCATCTTATCCATTAGCAGGCCTAAGATAATCGCACCAATGGTTCCACCTATTTGAAAAATTGAAGTCAGCCATGACGCGTTGGATAAATTAAAGCCCTCATTGGTCAGTAAAGTAGGCATCCAACTTGAAATCATATAAATAATGAGAAGGCTCATAAAAAAGGTAAACCAAATCAAAAAAGTACCTAAAGCAAAGCCTTTATTAAACAAGTCTTTCAAGCTTGATTTTTCGACTTCATTGACTGTTGGAACCAAAGTTGGTGTGCTATTTAAATGCGGTGCAATACGGTGAATAATCTTTTCAATTTTTTCGGTACCCTTCTTTTTAAGCACTAAAAATCGAATAGATTCAGGTAATAAAAAATATAAGAAAGGTACTGTTGCTAAAGGTAATACTCCCCCAATGAGCAAAATACCGTGCCAGCCAATATGAGGAAGTAGCTGAGCCGAAAAAATACCACCAAGAGCGGAACCCACAGTAAAGCCACAGAACATCATGGTCACTAAATTAGAGCGACGAGATGTAGGCGCATATTCAGAGGTTAAAGTAATTGCATTGGGTAAAGCCCCTCCTAGACCCAAACCAGTGAGAAATCTCCAAATAATCAGTGTTTGTAAATCTGCTGAAAAAGAGGCAAAAACACTGGCAATTCCAAACATAATGACCGACCCAATCAAAATCGGTTTACGGCCTAATTTATCGGATAACGGTCCGAAAATAAGTGCACCAGCCATCAGTCCAAATAAGCCAGCGCCAAATAAAGGCGCCAAATCGGTTGCTTGCAACCCCCATTCTGCCTTTAAAGCAGGTGCAATAAACCCAACTGCTGCGGTATCAAAACCATCAATCGCAACAATCAAAAAACACAACCACATGATTAATTTTTGCAAAGACGATAGCGGTATTTCATCAATGAAACTTTGTACGTCTATAGAGTTTTGAGACATGAGAGCTCCTTTCGCCAATACATTGGCGTATATGCAATCCTTAGCAAAAGTGCCCAACTGTATTTTTTATTTAGGTTGAGCACCTATTTCAATAAATCAGATCAATTTGATTTATTTCACATTCACCGTAATGCCAGTCAGCCCGGTAATGTCTGCGCGCATAACATCACCTTTCACTACAGCACCCACACCTTCTGGAGTTCCTGTAAAAATCAAATCACCTGCTTTTAGTTCAAATAACGTAGATAAATTCGCAATCGTTTCAGCCACAGACCAAATCAGGTGACTGACATCGCTGTGCTGTTCGGTTTTACCATTTACAGTTAAATGAATATCGGCATTATTGATTTCACCCGTTTGAGTAATCGGATGAATTGGGCCAATTGGTGCAGAAAAATCAAAAGCTTTACCGATTTCCCATGGACGACCTTTTTCACGCATTGCCATCTGTAAGTCACGGCGTGTCATATCTAAACCAACTGCATAACCATAGATATAGTTCGCTGCATCCTCAACTGAGACATTTTTGGCATCTTTACCTATTGCAACGACCAACTCGATTTCATAATGAAAATTTGAAGTTTCAGATGGATATGGAATATCAACCGCATCTGTATTTACCGGAATAACTGACTCAAGGTCATTTGGCTTACAAAAGAAAAATGGTGGTTCACGGTCTGGGTCAAAACCCATTTCACGTGCATGAGCAGCGTAGTTACGGCCAACGCAATACACACGGCGTACTGGAAATTTATGCGCTGAGCCGTGAATAAATAGACCCGCAGTGGTCATTGGTTCAAAAATAAATGACATATCTAAATTCCTTCTATTAAGTTAATCACGACTCAAAATGCATCTGCCTGCTGTTCAGGTGCTGCCTTTTGAAATGCTTCTAAGGTCATGCAATGTTGGTAAATTTCATTAATGTTTGGATAAGCCGATAAATCGACTTTAAAACGCTCAGCAGAAACTACTTGTGGAACTAAATAGGCATCTGCAATGGTCGGTTGATTGCCATAGCAGAACTTTTCGCGATTCTGGTCTTGTTCCAAAATATGCTCTAAAGCTGCAAATCCATCCTGAATCCACTTGGCACACCATGCGTTGATTTGTGCATCATCCAGCCCTAAGTTCTGGCGTAAGTATTCAAGAACACGCTTGTTGTTTAATGGATGAACGTCACATCCAACTAAAGCAGCAATAGCACGGACTTTTTCACGACCTAATGCATCTATAGGTAATAAAGCGGGTTCGGGATATTGTTCTTCCAGCCATTCGATAATGGCTGGACTTTGCAACAAGTTCCCCGATTCAGTTTCAAGTACCGGTACAAATCCTTGCGGATTTAAAGCTTTAAAAGCAGCTTGATGGTGTTCATTTTTAGCGAGTGAGATATAAATCGCTTCGTAAGCTAAACTCTTTAGGTTCAACACAATGCGAGTCCGATGCGATGTACCGCTGCGGAAAAAGCTATAGAGTTTCATGCCACATTCCCTTGATAGTTTTTCACTGCATCAAGGCAGTTATTGACATTCCAACCATATAACCATTCCATTGCATCATAAAAACGTTCAGTAGGACGTCCACGCCACAAATCGTTGCGAACCAAGCGTTGCACACCTTTGGCATGGTAAATTTTGCCCATTTCACGTGAAGACAAAACAATACGTGCTGTACGGGCCACACGTGCTTTTTGATAAATATCAAAAGCTTTTAAAATGTCATGGTTGGTAATACGTAACGCTTCCCCTAAAGTTACGGCATCTTCCATCGCCATACATGCACCTTGCGCCATATATTGCGTGGTTGGGTGTGCTGCATCGCCAAGTAATGTCACACGGCCAAAAGTCCATGTTTCAATCGGCTCACGGTCTGCGGTTGCCCAGCGGCGCCAACTTTTAGGTAGCTCAATCAATTGACGAGCTTTCGGGCAAATTCCTTGAAAATAAGACAGCACTTCTTCTTTAGAGCCGTCGGTTACGCCCCACTGTTCTTTCTCACGGCTATGGAACGTCACCACAACGTTATATTCCTTTCCGCCGCGTAGTGGATAATGCACAAGGTGGCAATTTGGCCCGACCCAAATACTGGCTGCATTCCATTTCAAGTCTTCAGGAAACTCGCTTTCAGGTACAACAGCACGATAAACCACATGACCTGTAACCAATGCTGGGTCACCCACATAAGTCTCACGCACAACAGATTTAACACCGTCAGCACCGATAAATGCCTGACCATGATATTGCTTCCCGTTTTGATCGGTAATCGTTACGCCAGCATCATCCTGTTCAACTTTTTGAATTTGGCAATTAGTGATAATTTCCAAGTGGCCGTATTGTTTAGCACCTTCGACCAATGAAGCATGAATATCGGCACGGTGAATCACCGCATATGGGTTACCAAAACGTTCACGGAATTTTTCATCGGTTGGAATTTTGCCGACCTGATATTCATCAATCGCATCGTGCATAACCATATAGTCGGTATAAACTGCTTTACTACGAGCAATTTCACCAATTCCTAGCGCATCAAAGGCATGAAATGCGTTTGGCCCTAGTTGAATTCCTGCACCGATCTCACCAATTTCAGGGGCTTGTTCAAAAACCTGTACCTTAAAACCTTGTTTTGCCAAAGCAAGTGCTGCTGCAAACCCGCCAATGCCGCCACCAGCAATTAATATCGGTTGTTGAGTATTTGACATGATTTATATCCTTATAAAATATTCTATTTACTGGCGCTCACGCACAGAGTACAAACCCAGTTTCCGTTGTAAGGGCGCTTCATCTGCAATAAACAAATAACATGGTTGATCTGAGGTATTGATTAAATCAATATGAGAAAAACATGGTGCACATGCCGTATCAGCTTTATTTAAATTGAAATCTTTCTGATCAATTTTGACTTGGAGCTGACCGTCAATCACATGAAAAATTTGGGCAGTAGAGCGCGGTTGGAGCTGTAAAGTTTCATTTGGTCTGAGCATTAAAGCCGAATAACCAATAATATTTTGACAGTCATCACCGGTTTCAGGATTGATGTAAGTCACCTGAATTGGAGCTTGATGGTTGTTATCATCTGCAAGCGCATGCAAAACTTTTTTGGTTTCTTTCCAAGAGTAGCGCATGATCGGATACGAGGCATTTTCACGGGTAAAATGAGCTGTTGGTACAATGCCCGTTCCATAATGATGAGCATTTCCGGCACTGGTCACTTTTTGGATTTCACCCGGTTGTACATAAGAAGCTTCCATGTAATAAACCAAAGGTAAATCCAGTACATCTAACCAGATCACAGGCTCATCGCCATCATGTCCATGTTCATGCCAAAGCCCAGATGGCGTAAGGATTAAATCTCCATGCTCCATCATGCATTTTTGACCTTCAACTGTCGTATACGCGCCTTCACCTTCAACAATCAGACGCACTGCATTTGGGGTATGTCGATGTGATGGCGCCCACTCTTTTGGTAACAAAAGCTGCATACCAAGATACATGACCGAACTGGCTTTCATATTTTCCAGACCATGTCCGGGATTGGCTAAAACCAATACACGGCGTTCAGCTTTTTCAATCGGTGTTAACTCACCTGCTTCAAGTAATAAAGGTTTAATATTCTGAAAATACCATGCGGTCGCTACCGTCTGCGGCATAGGTTTATGCGGAGGCAATACATTACGTAAACTTGGCCATAAAGGGACTAAATTTGATTCTTCAAGTTGACCAAGATAACGTTTTGGCAAGTCATCTAGCGTTGCTAACTGTTCCATTTCAGATCCTCTATTTAAGGCCAATTTGTACAAGAATGCTTTGTACTTTTACGACCTATTCTTCCTTGATCATCAATGTAACAATCGAAAATTGTTGAATCTATGCACAAAAAACAATAGTCTGTATTGATAAAATCAATACAAGGAAATTAAAGTGTTTGATCTCGATACTCGGCTTTTACAAATTTTCTTTGAAATTTATAAACATAGCAGTGTATCTAAAGCTGCCGAACAGCTTGAAATTGGACAACCGACTTTAAGTATTGCGTTAAATAAATTACGTGAGCATTTTCAGGACCCACTTTTTGTCCGTATTGAAAATAAGATGCAACCTACTGAGTTATCTAAACAAATATACCCACTGGTTGTAGAAATTCTGAACCGACTGAAATTGGTTCAAAACTACAATATTGAATTTGATCCACAGACTTCAAATTATCAATTTAAAATCAGCATGACTGATATTAGCCATCTGGTTTTACTACCTAAGCTGATCAATTATTTACGTGCCCATGCACCCAACATTCGCTTGGAAATTATCCCAATTGATGCCAATACGCCAGTGATGATGTCAAATGGAGACATTGATTTAGCCATTGGTTTTTTGCCTCAGCTTGAAGCAGGTTTTTATCAACAAACGCTTTTCCAACAACGTTATGTTTGCATTGCTAGTAAAGAACACCCGAGACTTACAGGTACAACGCTTTCAGATCAAGAATTTCGCCAAGAGCTACATGTCGATATTTTTGCAACAGGTGGACACTACGTGCTGGAGCATGAGTTACAAAAACTAGGAGTAAACCGAAATATTTTGGTTCGTTTGCCAAGCTATTTAGGGGTTGGCTTGGTTGTTCAAGACACAGATGCAATTGCGACTATTCCACACTATTTAAGTCAAGTGCTTTTGGTCAGAGGCGGTTTAAAAGTTTTAGAACCGCCCTATAGTTTTCCGACTTATAGCGTGAAGCAGCACTGGCATGCACGGGTTCATCAAACACCAAGCAACCAGTGGTTAAGAAGAGTATGTTTTGAACTTTTTTCTGAATAGAATAATTCAGTAAGGTACCAAATTCGTTGCATGTTTAATTTTTCATCTGGATTTTTTAGATTCTGCCGCTACCATAAAAGAACACTCAACTAAAGCAAAGCCACCCTTTAAAGTGGCTGTGATTACATTAAAAATTGTATCGAACTAATAAGTTGATTCGAGATAGTTTTCCTTCTAAATCTGAAAATGTTTCTCTCTTACCGTAGGTGTACTCAACACCAAGATCGACTTTCTCAACAGGTGTCCAGAATAAGTTGACGCTTGCATTGATGAGCCTTTTATTTTGATTAAGATTATTTTCTGAAAAATCTGAATCTTTATAGACGAGGCTACCAGCGGATAAAGAAGAGCGTAAATTTTCATTCCATTTGCGCATATACCCCAACTCGACAGAATCAAATTCACTTAAATACATTCGATTTTGATCAAAGTAGAACGCATCATTATCTTTTGAATAAAGCATATAACGGTTATCACCTGCTATATGGTAGTAATTGAAGACAATCGCATCATTTTCAGAAAGGTTATACTTCGTGCCTAATCCAGCTCCCCAAGCAAGTTTAGTTTGCTCCTCATTCGCATTAGAAATTGCTCGATTTTCATGTAGCATGCCGTGCAATTGAACCAATAAATTTGGATTCTTAAATTCATATCGCATGGTTAATGCAGGAAGTCGGCTTCCACCTTCTACATTTTTATTTTCAACATCACCGCCTTCCAAAGCGACTAATAACTTTTGCTTAGCATCAACAACGTGTTGATAACGGACCTGTATATTACGCTGAGTTCCCGTACCCATCGCGCCTGTAAAATCAACCAAACTTGGAGCTGTATCACTATTCACAAAAGGTGAAGTCGTCTGACCAATCAACCAATTTCCTAGTGAAATATAAGCGTGTCTAACCCGAACCGAACCATTACCGTTATCTCCACCACTTCCCATAAAATCGGCTTCTAGCTTTCCAACCAAATCTCCTTTCGAGGTCGGCTTAACGATATCAACCCCTACACGTGAAGTCGCAGCAGAAACATTTAATGATTTACTTATTGAATTTGAATTGTTTAAAGGTATTTCCCCTGTTTTATTCGCAATAGAACGCGTTGAAGCTTCAAAATCATATGCAGCATCAACACGTATATTTCCATAAAATTTAATTTTAGTCTGATCAGCCGAAATAGGCTTCTCAGCATTTGATGTTTTGTTTTGACTCAATTCAGGTGCTTTCTTCAATCCATTATTTTTACTTAAATTTTGCTGCTCCATCAGATAATCTATTTGCTGTTGTAATTTAATTATTTTTTCATTTAGCGCTGAGTTATCTTCGCTTTCAGCTTTGGCTTGCTGCAGAGTCATACTCATTAAGAGCGATAAATAAATAATCCCTTTATGTTTCATGTCCTTTTCCTTTAGACGAAATCACATAGACCGAATTGAAATTTCCTATTTTTCAATCAGTAAAATAATGATTATTGAATTAACTTTAGATAGGCTAACGAAGCTCAACCATTGACTTCGTTAGTTCCCTTCCTGCTCGAATATTTTTGAATGACCTTATTCAGGTAATTCACATCCTTTTTGTTTTAAGCTGTTGATCACCCAGCTACGGTCATTTTCACCTACGGCGATTTGTTCTAATTGCTTTTGTTCAGCGGCATGTTTGGCACTTGCCTTCAGATAAACTTCTTCTACTTCTGCATACGGCACGCTTAAAAGCCCATCTTCATCCCCTAAAATCAAGTCTCCAGGTTCAATCACCATTCCATTGATTGCGATAGGAACATTAATTTCACCCGGTCCGTCTTTATAAGGTCCTCGATGTGAAATTCCTGCTGCAAAAAGTGGAAATTCACCTTCTCCAATTACAACCGAATCACGAATAGCGCCATTAATAACAATGCCTGCTATACCTTTTTTAATGGCATACGCAACCATCATCTCTCCAATTAATGCATTGGTTAGATCGCCACCAGCATCAACCACAATGACATCTCCCGCTTGGGCCATATCAATAGCGTAGTGCAACATCAAGTTGTCACCCGGGCGCGCCTTAACTGTAATGGCTGGTCCGCAAAGATATCCCTTTTTATGCATTGGTCTTAATTGAGCCCCACCTGAAGTCATTCGATTCATTGAGTCACTGACATTAGCGACTGGTAGATCTCGATATTGTTCAATCCATTTCTGCTCAACTTTTCTGTCGTTTTTTAGCACTCTAAAACCAATTGCCATGATTTTTCCCTTATATCAATTTTCTTGTGCAAATTAATATGACAGCATTTTTTTGAAATGTCATTTCATTTTTAAATTAAATTTAATTAAAATCCACTCATTTTTTAAATTTATTTTTTCTATTGACTAATTTTTTGAAATGTAGTTTTAATAATATAAACCACTAAGGACGTATTTTTCTCAAAATACTTAAATGGAGTGCAAGTCAAAATGAAACGTAAAGTTCTTATCACGGGGCCAACATTAACTTCAGATGCGTTACTGTATGCTCAATCCCATGATATCCAGTTGATTCCAACTGAACCCTACATGGCAAAAGATGAAATGGAAAAACTCATCCATGATGAACAACCTGATGCCATCATTGTTCGAACAGGCAAACTTTCTAGAGATATGATTTTTGCTTCTGATAATTTAAAAGTGATTGCAAAACATGGCGTTGGGTTTGACACAATCGACACTCAGGCTGCTGCTGAACGAAAAATTCCTGTCACTATTGCCGTAGGCGCAAATGCACAATCTGTTGCCGAACATGCTTTTGCCCTTATGTTTAATGTTGCTCGACAAGTCACATGGTTAGACCAACGGATCAGAGAAGGTCACTGGGATAAAGCAAGTGCAAATGGGGTGGAATTATATGGCAAAACGCTGGGCTTAATTGGTTTAGGGGCAATCGGCAGCATACTTATGAAGTTAGTCGCTCCCTTAAACATGAAAGTAAAAGTATATGACCCGTTTCTAGAAAATTTGCCAAAGCTCGATTATGTAGAACAAGAGCATGACTTTGAAAAACTTTTAGAAACCGGTGACATTATTAGCCTACATTGCCCACTTACAGCAGAGAATAGACACTTATTTTCTTACCCTCAATTTGAAAAGATGAAACGCTCAAGCATTTTAATCAATACAGCACGTGGTGAATTAATTGATCAGGCTGCCTTAGTTGATGCACTTAAAAATAATAAAATTGCTGGTGCAGGTCTAGACACTTTTCCTTCAGAACCGCCAGAAAAAGATAACCCATTATGGGAATTACCTAACTTAGTTGTTACTCCTCACATAGGAGCAAACACAACAGATTCACGTAATCGCGTCGGTCTATTAGCACTCGAACAGATTGTGAGTATTTGGAATGGCCAATTATTAAACCCTCGAGCTATCGCTAACTGGAAGTTACTCAATAGCTAATTCATGGAACTCAATTGTTTCTAAGCTTTTAGATGCAAGAACAATTAAAATATTGAATATAAAAAAGGATTTTTTTATGTCTACAGAATACTCTCAACCGAGTGCGATTGAACGTGAAACGATGCGCAAGGTAGCGTGGCGATTACTGCCTTTTTTAACGATTTGTTATGTCATCGCTATTATTGATCGTGGCAATATTGGTATGGCTTCATTACAAATGAATGAGGACCTTGGATTAACAGCTACTGCTTTTGGTTTTGCCAGTAGCTTATTTTTCTTTGCCTATTTTTTATTTGAAGTACCTAGCAACCTCGCCATGCAAAAATTTGGAGCAAAAGTATGGATTGCCCGAATTATGGTGACGTGGGGGGTAATATCATCCGCAACTGCATTCGTTGAAAACTCCACATCGTTATATATTATGCGGTTCTTACTCGGCGCTGCCGAAGCAGGCTTTTTCCCTGGTGTAATTTTATATTTAACTTATTGGTTGCCTGCAAACTATAGAGCAAGAATGATTGCAATATTTATGGTGGCAATTCCGGGTGCAAACTTTCTAGGTTCACCATTATCAGGATTTTTATTATCCCTAGATGGGTGGCTGGGCATGCGCGGATGGCATTGGCTATTTATTTTAGAAGGTATTCCTGCTGTTTTACTGGGTATCGCCTGTCTATTTGTACTCACAGATCGACCAGAACAGGCAAAATGGCTCAATAGCGAACAAAAAGCTTGGTTAGTTGAAAGACTACAATTTGAACGCCAACAAAAAACCCCAATTGGTCATATTTCACTATGGCAACTTTTAAAGAATAAATATATTTGGGCAATGATCATTATTTATTCTGGTGCTTCTGCTGCTGGTAGTACGATGAGTGTTTGGGCACCACAATTAATTAAGTCATTCGGTTTAAGTAATTTAGAAATTGGTCTAGTCAATGCAATTCCTTATGGCATCGCTTCTATTGCCATGATTCTTTGGGGTCGCAGCTCGGATCGTAAAAATGAACGCCTTTGGCACACAGCAATCGCTCTATTGATGATCTCAATTGGTTTATTAATTGCTTTGTTCACGTCTTCACTTATTGGCACAATCTTTTTACTCAGTATCGTTTTAATTGGTGCTTATTCTGCAAAAGGTCCTTTCTGGGCTTTGGCATCTTCATGGATGTCACCGACTACAACGGCGGCTGGACTAGCAGCAATTGGCGCATGCGCTAACCTGATTGGTGGCGGCATGATGGTGAATATCTATGGCGCAATCCATGATGCAACAGGAAGCCATGCTATCGCCTTACTTCCACTTGCAGCACTAAACCTCGTGTCGGCTATTATGGTTTTCATTATGTCTAGAAAGAAAGCTGTTTTGTTTAACCAACCACAAAGTACTTCGTAAATAGCATATATAAAAAGGGGGCTAAATCATGAGCCCCTTTTTTTACATTTAAAATATTAAAATTAATTACGAATACTCTTACCACCTAAACTTTTCGTTAAATCATCTGCAATTTTGAAGAAAAAATCACTTACAGATTTTGCGATTTCTAAAGTAAAACGGCTTGATGGACCTGAAACAACCAATGCTCCAACCACATCATTTTGCGCATCAAATACTGGCAATGCCATTGAAGCAGCATGTGGTTCTGTTACACCCGTTGAATAAAAAGGTTCAGTTCTTGCTAAAACTTGTTCGTGTGTTGAACGCAATGCTTGAGCACCTGCAGCCCCATCCATTGGTCGAACTTCGCCCGGCTGAATATGAACGCGTAATCGATGAGTAGAATTAATACGATATTGGCAAAGGCGATATGCGCCATGCTTAACGTAAAATGAAGCCGTCTCACCAATTTCATCTACAAGTTGCTGTAAACAAGGCACGACGTGTCTTTCTAAGTCTAAAGCATCTTGATAAATTGTATTTAAACGCATAACTTCACTAGCAAGCGTATATCTACCATCAGAAAGACGGTTAACAAAACCAAAATCTTCTAGCGAAACAATTAAACGCATGATGGTCGCTTTATTTAATTCTGTTCGTTCAGCGAGTTCTGCCAGGGTTAAAGATTTATCACCTATTCTAAAAGCAGTTAACAAAGTTAAAAGGCGATCAGCCGATGCATTTCCGCTTGTTGCTGGGTGAGGTTTAATTTTAACCATGTTTTTCCTACAATAGCTTGATATCAATTTTAATGTATTGAATTAGGTTTTTAACTTTACCATATTTCTTATATTTTAATTCTATCTCTCGACAGCAATTTCATTCATTTATCAACGTACTTAAAATATAAAGTATAGCCTCATTATTAGTAGGCTTTACGACCAACAATGAGACCTATCTTAATTTTAATCTTAAGCTTGTATTACGCTTCTATCTTTTTATCTTTACTACTTGAATAGATAAAATATAAAGCAATACCTAGGCAGATTAGCGCTCCTAATCGATACGGTGAAAAAGGGAGCATTTCATTACCAAACCAGCCAAAGTTATCAATTAAGATACTCATCAAAAGTTGCCCAAAAATCACAGCCACCGTAGCAACTGCAGCCCCAATTCTTTGTACAGCCAGTACCATTATGACAATATAAGGTACTCCACACATAGCCCCCAACAACTGCCATTTAGGAACATCTAATAGCGTTAAGGTATGCTTAGGTTCAAAGTAAAAAATAAGGAGAGCCGTAATTAAAGCACCGACCGAGAAAGTCAAAAAAGCACTACGAAATACACCAACTTTTGCTCCAAGTTGACCATTAATTGCGGCCTGTACACTCAGCAAAGCACCGCCAATGACGGCGAGAAGAATCATTAAAATTGTCATGGCTGTCTCCTACGCTTTTGCCACAAGTACAAGTGCGACAACAATAAAGATGAGTGCTACTACCCGTTTACGGTCTACTTTCCGATGTGGAGTTCCCAGTAAACCATAGTGGTCGATAATCAGACTTTTAGATACCTGTCCCGCTAAAATGCCAATCATGGTCATTGCAATGCCAATAATTGGAGTGATAATGGTCAAAATAATGACGTAAGCAGGGCCAAGAACACCACCCAGCAATTGCCAAGATGGAAGTGTAAAAAATGAGGGGCTATTCCGTGGGCTAAAAAACAACATGAGTAAAAAAGTAAGTGCTGCCCCCACTCCAAAAATACTAAACGTAGCCCACAACTCACCCACTTCTTTCCCTAGCGGTCCTAAAAGCCCCGCTTCGACCGATAGCCCCATACCCCCTAAAATGGTTAGGAGTAGTAATAGAATTTGCATCTACATTGCCTCATCTGTATCTAGGCAACGAATACTAAGGTAGCCAATTCATCAGAAAAACAGCATAATTCATGAATCACTTTTGCAGAAATTGCACAAATGGATTTAACAAATTCGATTGATATCCGCACGCTTCGCTTCTTTATTAGTGTTTACAATGCTCAAAACTTCTCAAATGTAGCACGTAAAGAAGATGTGTCTGCTTCCATGATTTCTCGCACCATTCAACAGCTTGAAGATGCCTTGGGTCAGCAACTTTTCTATCGAAATACGCGAGCAATTACACCGACCGAATCGGGCAAATTATTTTTTGAATATGCGAAAAAAATTACCGAACAATTTGATGAAGCCCAAAAGGCTTTACAAGATAAAACCATAGAGCCATCGGGACTCGTCCGAATCAATGCGCCAGTGTTTTTTGGGCAACGACATATTGCGCCGTGGTTGGCGGATTTATCAGAGCGTTATCCAAGACTTTTAATAGAACTGATTCAAACCGATGAATTTATAGACCCATTACGCGAAAGCACAGATTTAATATTTCGTATTGGAGCGCTGACCGATTCATCATTTCATGCACGTATTTTTGGTACACAAAAATATCATTTGGCAGCATCTCCTCAGTATGTTGCTAAATACGGTACGCTTGATCATCCGACAGAGCTTAATCAGCACAAATGCCTAGTCTATAAAGGTTTTGAAGGTCCTAACCGGTGGTTAGTAAGAAAGCCCAATGAAGAATGGATACATTATCCAATTACTCCATTGCTGTCTTCAAACAATGCCGAGAGTTTAATGACAGCTGCGCTTCATGGCATGGGGATTGTTTTGTTTCCTGATTGGCTGATTGGTGAGGCTTTAAAACAAGGTGATTTAATAAAGCTTTTACCTGAATATGAAGTCGCGATTAAATCACACCCCCAGCATATCGCGGCCATTTATCCAAATGTCCGCCATCCGCCCTTAAATATTCGAGTGGTAATAGATTATTTTGCTGAAATCTATGGAGACACACCGTATTGGCAGAATTAAATTTTTCTTTTAATCATCATTTATAAAGACAAAAACCCTGATTCCAGCAATTAAATAAACACTGAAATCAGGTATCACCGTTAGATACTAATTAATTGCTATCTCATAATGAAAATTATCGGCCAAACCATAAGACTCACGGTATTCGACTGCTACGCCTTCAAGATTTTTTGCGATACGGCATACCTTCACTAAAGGATCTTCAAGGAGATTATTTAAATGGCTATCTTTGATATTTTTCTCAAAAGTTAACCGTTCTGTTGCAGAAGAAATAAATTGACCACAGTGCTGATAATAAAAAGGATAAAGTAGATTCCCAAACTCAGCGATTGGAATTTCTTCCAGATTTTTAAATAAGCGTTCAGGCAGCCAGATTCTTTCGCTTAACACAACGACGTCTTCATGCTTACGAACACGCTCGATATAAATCAGCTTTTCGGTGTGCCCAAGCCCTAACTCGGCGTTTACTTCCGGAATTGCATCACACACTTCTACTTTTTTGATTTGTCCTTGTGGCTGAATAAAATCGCCTTTTTTATTACGTAATCTAAAAAATCGAATGAGCGAGTTTTCAAAGTTAGGTTGTTTTAGGAAAGTTCCTTTTCCTTGCTGTTTGACCAATAAGCCATCTTCAACCAGTCCTTCAACCGCCTTTCTAACGGTTCCTACCGATACGCTATACATTTGCGCAAGTTCTTGTTCACTTGGAATAGGCTCTTCAACTGTCCATTTTGACTGAATCAGTAGTTTTTGAAGTTCCCAACGGACCTTTTCATATCTTGGCAATTTAAAATTTTTAAATGCAGTCTCATCAAGCATTTGCGTTAAACATTATGAAATCGATTTGACAATATTAGCATAGTTCTGTGTAATACAAAAAAGCAAACATATATATGTTTAGATGTTTATATATTTATCAAGGAAGATAATATGACCGCATTGATGCTGATAGCTTTAGCTGTATCTATAGGCTTAGGTTATAAAACAAAAATCAATATCGGATTTTTTACGATAGCGTTTGCCTACCTGATTGGTTGCTTTGGCATGGGTCTTAAACCTTCCGAAGTTATTGAATTATGGCCTGTCAAAATTTTCTTTATTATTTTATCTGTCACTCTGTTTTATAACTTTGCTTTGGCAAATGGCGCACTAGAGAAGCTTGCCAGCCATCTTTTATATAAATGCCGTAAGTTTCCCCAGTTTTTACCTTTAGCGATTTTTTTCGCAGCAACCATTATTGCTGGCCTAGGTGCTGGTTTTTATACGGTACTTGCCTTTATGGCACCCATTACACTGCTGCTGTGTAAAAAAACTAATATGAATATGGTTATTGGCGGGATGGCTGCAAATTACGGCGCTCTAGCTGGCGCAAATTTTATGACATCGCAAAGTGGCATTATTTTCCGAAGCTTAATGGAAAATACTGGCATTAGCTCACAAACCGCTTTTTCATATAGCGGTGGCATTTTTGTCTTAACTTTAATTATTCCAATTGTGGTGTTGGGCATTTATACCCTCTGGAATAGAAAAAGTAATTCAATTGTGATTGAAGATCAAAAGCCTGAGCCATTCGACAAAAAACAGAAACAATCCATCTTCCTTATTGTTTTAATGATGTCGATTGTTTTAGTTTTTCCAATCTTACACCTTGTTTTTCCCGATGTAAAAACGATTAGCTTTTTAAACTCCAAAATTGATATTGCCTTCCTTGCCATTACTTTCTCGCTCATAAGTTTACTTATGAAACTTGCCGATGAGAAAAAGGTCATTGCTCTTGTGCCTTGGGGAACACTGATCATGATTTGCGGTGTCGGTATGCTCATCGCATTAGGTGTGAAGCTTGGCATTATTACGACCCTATCTGAATGGTTAGCAAACAATGTTCCTGTATGGGTTATTCCAGTACTGTTATGTCTGATCAGTGCCATTATGTCTGTATTTTCAAGCACTCTAGGCGTGGTTGCTCCTACCTTATTCCCAATTGTTCCGGCGCTTGCACTTACCTCTGGTCTAAATCCACTTGTGCTGTTCATTTGCATTGTGGTTGGCGCTCAGTCTACAGCGATTTCTCCTTTCTCGTCTGGCGGTAGTCTCATTATGGCTTCAGCACCAGCAGACATCGACAAAACCAAATTCTTTAATCAACTGTTATTTAAAGCAATTCCTGTAGGAGTCATTGCCGCTTTAATCGCTATTTTCGCTTTAAAATTTGTAATGTGAGATGAAAATGAACTGTATAGATACACATGCACATGTTTTTTCGACACAGGACCACAATATCGAAACAGCACGTTATGCACCTGATTATGATGCAACTGTACAAAGTTTTATCTCTCATCTTGATGAACACAATTTCACGCATGGTGTTTTGGTTCAACCCAGCTTTTTGGGTACCAATAACCAAGCGATGTTAAACGCAATTCAGCAATACCCTGACCGTTTAAAAGGGATCGTCGTTGTTCAACATACGACGAATTTTGATGAGCTAGTGAATCTCAAGGCACAAGGCATCGTTGGTGTTCGCTTAAATTTATTCGGTCTTAACCCTCCTGCGCTAAATACGCCTGACTGGCAAAAATTTTTACGTAATGTGGAAAGCCTCAACTGGCAAGTTGAATTACATGCACCGCCGAAATATCTGGTTCAGCTTTTACCACAATTAGATGAATACAGCTTTGATGTCGTAATTGACCATTTTGGCCGAGTTGACCCTGTTAAAGGGATCGAAGATCCGGATTATCAGAAGTTTTTAAGCTTACTTAACGTAAAACAGCACTGGATTAAAGTGTCCGGTTTCTACCGTTTGGGTGCCTCTCCAAATAACATAAATACGGCACGACTGGCCTATAACATTCTTAAAGAAAAAGGCTTTTTACACAAACTCATTTGGGGAAGCGATTGGCCACATACCCAACATGAATCTTTAATTACTTATGAAAATGCATTTAGAGCTTTTAAACAGATTGTGTTTGATAAACATGAGCAATGTTTAATTTTAAATCAGAACCCTACCGAGCTGTTTGGTTTCTCACGTACATAAGGAGTATGTATGAAAAATGATATATCTATATCGGAAGTAGAAAAGTCAACGATCCGTAAACTTTCTTTTCGTATTCTTCCTTTCCTCATTCTTTGTTATTTCATCTCATATATTGACCGAGTAAACATTGGTTTCGCCGCTTTAACCATGAATCAAGAAATTGGTTTAACCGCGACTGCCTTTGGTTTTGGTGCAACATTATTTTTTATTGCATATGTCATATTTGAAATTCCAAGTAATATGGCCATGGAAAAGCTAGGTGCACGTATCTGGATTGCCAGAATCATGATTACTTGGGGAATTGTCGGTTGCTGTACCGCCTTCATTACTGGCCCTATTTCATATGCAATTTCACGGTTTTTACTTGGTGCTGCCGAAGCCGGATTTTTCCCTGGCGTATTACTGTATTTAACACTATGGTTCCCTAAACGATATATGGCTCGAATTGTTGCCGTATTTATGGTTGCCATTCCTTTATCTAATTTTATTGGTTCACCTTTATCTGCCTTACTATTGAGCTTGCATGGCTTGGTTGGCTTAAGCGGATGGCAAGTGCTTTTAATTTTTGAAGCATTACCTGCAATTCTTCTTGGTATATTGTGTCTAGTTTGGCTTCCCAATAACCCTAATCAAGTTAAATGGTTAAGTTCTGAAGAAAGTGAATGGCTGTCGAACACCTTAACTTTTGAAAAAAACCAGCAGTTAAATACTGAAAAACAAGACACTGCCGAGCAGAAAAAAAGTAAGTTTAAGCTTCTAATTACCAATAAATATTTATGGTTTTTTGCAATTATTTATGCAGGAAGCTCTGCAACCAGCAATATTTTATCATTATGGATGCCTCAAATTTTAAAGGCTTTCCATTTAACTGCCATGCAAACTGGTTTGTTAAATATGATTCCGTTTGGTTTAGCTGCTGCTTTCATGATTGTTTGGGGTGTACATGCCGATAAAAGTGGTAATAAGAGCCTTAACACAGCTATTCCATTGTTTGTGACGAGTTTTGGTTTACTTCTTACTCTTTTCACATCATCTTTAACATTGAGCTTGCTTTTATTTTCACTCGTTTTAATGGGTAACTATGCCATTAAAGGTCCTTTCTGGGCATTGGTTTCTGAACGCTTACCGCCTACTTTAGTTGCTGTAGGTATTGCGGCAGTGAACACCATCGCACATGTGGGTACTGGGCTTATGAACTCTATTATGGGTATAGTCAAAGATTACTCGGGTAGTTTCCCTGTGTCACTTTTACCACTCTGCATTCTGACATTTATTGGCGCCGTGATTGCATTGTATTTGGGAAGAAAACCAACATTGCCAAAAGCGCAAAAGGTTCAAAAAGTGGTTTAAGTAATCATTTATTTGCTCTCATTCTTTAATCGAACCCTGCTAATAATCAATATTTAGCAGGGCTTTTTTTACCGTAATGAATACGGCTGATTTAAAGAAAGAATATTAAAAGCGATAGCCTACACCCAAATAAGTAATTAAAGGATCAATATCAACTTTGGTTGATGCATGAATTAACTGCTTACCTGTTTTGCTATCAATCACATCAATATTTGCTCGGTTATTTAACTTTGCATAGGACACTGAACCAACAGCATACCAATTTGGTGTAATGTCATAAGTAGCGCCTAGACTCACAATTGGAGCAATCGCATCAGTCGTTTTCACTCGAACATAAGGGTTTGCACTAGAGGTTTTACCATCTAATGCAGCGCCAGCATTATTGTCTAGCACATTCTGAATCATATGTCCCGCAGCAATTAAGTCTGAGTTGATTTGGTCGTTTAACTTAATATTGGAGAAGCGTGAATACATAACACCAGCACCAATATAGGGTCTAAATTTATTTACACCCGACTTACCGAATTGATATTGGGCTTCTAATGCTGGAGTCCATGCACGTACCGTAGCAGCTTTCGATTTATTACCAAGATTGGTGATTGGAATATCTTGCAGCAAATCTAGTTTATCTCCAATTACTAAAGCTGCTAACCCTTCAGGATTTGCAAAACCAGATAATGGCGCGTTGATTTCTCCTTTCCCCTTAATATCAACTTTTGGAGGAATCCCACCGATTAACTGTAAAGACACGTTCTCATTAATATAGTAATTGAACATTAAGCCCAATGTATCTACGTCTTCTGCTTCAAGCCCTGTACCTTTGCCTTCCCATTGCTCTAGACCTTTAATGGTGGCTGTACCCGTTATATCAGATGAAACCATGTCATTTTCATCTACAAGCCCCAATAGTTGACCAACCGACTGCTCTTGGTTGCCATTTTCATCGACTGGATGACTAAACACCATATCAAGAATTTCTTTAGCATTTTCACCCGTTGATAATTTTGCATTAGGGTCTATTGATTTCATAAATGCTGAAGTAGAAATAGTTCCAACTTTGGCAGTAGTTCCATTTGCTACAGCAGTATTTATGTTGAATGGATTTGCCTTTCCTTGTGGCATGACATGCAACCATCCAGCAGATACGGAAAACCGTTTAAATTCTGCATGTGCTGTCTGTGTTCCCGTTATAAAAGCCACAGCGAGCAGATTCCCGCCGATTAATTTTAAAATATCCATTTTATTTCCTTTATTTTATTTAAGAGGTTTCCATTAACCTCATCATTTAAAATAAAGATTTTTTTTAACTTTTGGTAAAATTTTCCGATAAAAAGCATTATAAAACAATATATTAATTTTAATTAATATATTTTAATTGATTGAAAAATATACAATATAAATGACTTTTGTATGGAAATGATAGATTGAAAAAAAGCTCATCTTCCGATGAGCTTTTTATTTAACTAAATTGAATAATATGCATTAGACTTTAAATTCTGCTAATACAAAGTTTTTTACGATTTCATCAAAATTTGGTTTCAGAAGAGTTGGCTTGCTATCTTTTATAGTTTTATACCAATAACTTGCTGCAACTCCCATGCTAATCAAAGCTAACAATTTCATTGCTCACCTCACTTATTGGGAAGAGTGGAATTCAAATTAGCATCCGCGTTTGTAGCGTTCCAACTCGTTTTAGAGAGGTTTCTGTATATTTTTCAAGCAATGTGTAATAAAAAAGCTCATTTCTTTGGGAGCTTTTTTTAATACCAATGCGCTATTTTCTTAGACTTCATCTACTATAATGCAAAAAATAGATTTATTCTCGGGTTTAACTTTATGTGCAGCGCGTGTATTAAATAAACATACAAGAGATTTAGCTCAGCTTCCAGTTACTATACTTCTTAAGTCTTTTAGTTATTGTATTAATTTATGAAATTATCATTTGTTAGAGCATAAAATAACAAGATATTTAATTAATAGACTTTAGGTCTTGGCACGTCTACCGAAGGTATTGAAGAATTTCCTAGTGTCCAAATTTCTAAACCAGTATCCAAAAGATCTAATAGCAATTACACATATAAAGTTAAATAAAAAATGACTCTTTCAAAGCAATTCTTACAGAAAATAATGTTACTCAGAGTAAAATGAAAAAATTTAAAAGCGATACAAGCTGTAAATTTTAAAATATTTCAAAAGGAGTTGAATCTTAGATATAGGAATTTGAGTTATCTAGTTTACTTAAACCAATTATTTATAATGATATCCCTTTTATTTAATAACCAATTTACAAGCGTTTTCTTGTTTCGGTGAAATTTTAACTGCCATAAATGGTTTGATTTTTTGAGTTGTTTCAGATTTTAAAAATTTGTTTTTATCTGTTATAAAAACATGAAAATAAAGTGAATCATTAATTATCTCTTTTATAAGCGATGAGGATTTTAATAATTCTGGAATACAGTGAGTTGATATTTTTTTTCTATTGCAAATCATTAGGACTAGCCCTAGTCCTTTGCCTTCCCTCTTAACTTCAATGAGTTGTAAATCTGAGTCTGTAAGTATTTCAGACGAGGCATTTGACAAAACTCTTACAAATTCATAAATTGAGATAGATGTACCAAGGATATTTCGTGATGTATGCACCCGACCATACAGGTGTAGAACATTACTTCTATAACCACATGGGCATAGGAAATCTTGTTCAAGCTCACCAACATCACCCATCATATGATTAAGCAAATGATTATTTTCAGGTACATTGATATTAACAGTGAGTTCACCACTTTCAGGATTTCTACTTATTTCGACATGTTCATAAATATGATAATGGTTACCAATAAGATATGAACACTGAAACCCTATAGGACCTGTTTCCTGAGATGTATAAGCTAATGGTTTAATACATATATCAGGAAATAGTTCTTGAGCCTGATCAATTAATGAATCAGGAAACATTTCACCAAGATAAAAAATATTTTTTAACGTTGAGAGTTGAGCCTTTCGCTCTGGTAATAAAAAGCATTCTACAAAACTAGGAAGGCATATTATAGTGTCAATTGCAAATCTATCCACAGCCTCACATAATACATCACTGTCGACAATCGATGCGAAAGGATAATATTTTACTTTAAGTAAACGGCAAATTTCATGCGCAAAAAGAAAACCACCCCAGAGGTTACCCGAAGTCAAACAATTAGCCACTGATGAGACTGCTAACTCATTGAATAGAGGCTTTAATGCTTGAGCTGCAGCAGAGGTAACAAACTCATAACTATTCCATGGGTGTTCGACCGTTCTAGCTTTTTCGGTGGTCCCACCAGTTGCAAAGACTATGACTGACACAAAGATTCCTTATAAGCGGTTTTAAGGCAGATGAGCGAAATAATCGCAGAGCAAAGTATTGTGGTAAAAATAAAAATAGGAACATGTTCTACTATATGAGTTATTAGCATTCCTGTTATCCATGTTCCAAATGCTTCCCCTGAATTTGAAATAATTAATATATAACTGAAAAGTATTCCAGATGAAATTTCAGAAGGAATTTGACTGGCTTTAAAGTAAATATCTGGAATGATAACTGACTCATAAATACTGTACGCAATCAAAGCCGTTACGGCAATGTATACGGAATCAAGCAAGTAGATTGAAGATGTTGTTCCACAAATGAGAATGATATATGAACTATACTTATCACTAAATGATATTAATTTTGCGATCACTCCTTGCCATACACATATTGCGATACCAACTATAGAGAAAAATAAACCAGAATATTTCCCCATTTCAGGACTAATTTTATCTAAAAGAGTAGTTGTAGTGATAAATACCCCCATAATGAAAAAACAGAAGAAAGTTGAAAGTAGTAGGCGCTTTATCCCACTGTTAGCTATTACCCCCCCGAAAGCATGATATATACTGGATAAAGGTGATCTAGATATAGGTTTATGACTAGTTGGAAAAGTATAAATTATTGATAAAGCTGATAGTGCTATGGCACCTCCAGATATAATTAGCAACAATAAAACAGCACCTATGAACTCATATTTCAATGCCAAAATAGCCAATGTAGGAGCAATGAAAACTGCTAAATTTTGGCATAATGAGAACGTATTTAATGCTTTTTTTAGATCTAATCCTGACAGGCATTCGGCCAGTACCTCTCTTAAAAATGGTTTAGAAATAGATTTGGATAAAGCCATTAAAAAGAAGAATAATAACCAAGAAGAAAATGACAATGACATATAAATTGTCATAAAAGCACTACTTCGCAACAGAAGCGAAATAAAAATCAATTTTCTTCTAGAAAAACGCTCAAGGTAGCCTGTAGTGGTCAGCATCAAAATACTTTCCAGTATTACAGCACCAGACAAACAAGCTGCAACATCTGATGCGCTGAGAGCTGGTGATTTACCCAGTAGAGGCAGAGCAAAAAAGAATGAAAATTCAGCTAAAAATACTGTTAGGTAGATTAGGTATGTAGTCCGATTAGTATGCATAATGTTTATGAATTATCCTTGTCAGACTGTCAAAAACAAATGCTCTTATCTTTTCTGGAAGTTTTGCTAGACCAGTTTCAGCAGTAGACATTTCATTAAAATAAAATCCTGATGCATTCATTAACCAATCTACAGACAATATAGAACAACCTGACTGTGCTAGTATCTTTTCGGATAAATATCGCATATCTTGAAAAAAAGGTGCTTCACTAGAAAGCTTAAGGAACTCTTGGTTAGTCAAAATTGTCTTTTCTCCACCAAGTGCGACATTCCCAATATAGTCATTATCTTTAGGTTTTCGTAATTCAATAAATGCTAACTCATTTTCAATAAAGAAAAACCTAACATCACAAGCATTTGAAAGATAAGGCATCATGAAATATTCAATAGATGATGCCGAAATTAGATTTCCTGTGCTGATAGCATGTTGAAGGTTATAGGACTTAATAACGCCAAAACCCATTCCAGTTCCAGTAGGTTTGAAAATATATTCTCCACTGTAATTAGCTGCAAAACTTTTTATAGCGGGGATGATATTTCGATGATAACCAATCATTGTAAAAGGAAGAATTGGAGCACCAGCTTTTGACGCAAGTGACATTTGAGCTATTTTGTTCCATTCAAGAGTTTCAATTCCTGCAATACTTTCATTTAATAAGCATGCTCCTCTAGTTCTAAGGTAATACCGCAATGTTAATGAGATAGCTCTGGCTTGCGTATTTAGATTTGCAGGGGAAAGAATAAAAGCTGTTTTCCTTTCATCTATAATTTGGTTCTTATATATCAGTTGAAGACCATTTTCTCGATGCATGGAAATGATACAGTCTTCTAGTGTAATAAAATGGAATATGATATTTCGCTTTTCAAGTTCAAACGAAAATTGAGCATATGACTCCTCGATATCATTTGCATTATTATATTCTTCCCGAGCAACAATCCAGTATAAATTCATCGGTTAACCCTTTTGTTAGACCCTTATTTATTATTCTTTATCTCTGAGTATATTAACTAATCCTGTAAAACGTTTAAGGTCATTCTGAGAATGAGCCGCAGAGATCGCTACGCGTATAATGCTTTCTGATCTAGGAACTGTTGGATACATAGCTGCTGTAGCTAAAAAACCATTAGTCTTAAGAAAACTAGCCGTCATTATGGCTTTATCTTCGCGACCAATATGGATCGTACGGATAGGACTTAGTTTTTCTTGTACGTCAATATTAAGAACTGTCTTGTCAAAGTACTTAATATTCTGCATAAGCTTATGTTGTAATTCATTTATTTCGCTAGAAAGGTGTATATCTGCAGAAGCTACGCAAGCTGCAATCCCTGGTAATGAAGGAGGTCCGCTAAAAATATAGTTTAGTGCGTATTTTTTAATGAAAGAAACGGCATGAGGATTGCTGAAAGATACGGAACCACCATGTGAACCAAAGGCTTTTGATAGTGATGAAAGTAGAATAAGATTCTCACTAAATTCACCTAGTTGGTGTAATGTGTAACCACATCCATGTTCCCCAACAATTGATGTACCATGCGCATCGTCAACATAGTAGTAGCCGTCATATTCTTTTGCTAATCGGGTCAAAGTGCAGACATCATTGCTCCCCCCCATAGACCCCAAAGAATCGGATATAAGAATAGGGGTTTTTCCGCTTGCTTTACACTTTTTTAGTGAACTATATAACTGATCTAAATCAGAAAAACGTATCCTTTCAAGGCTACCAAATTGTTCTAAAATACCACGTAATATTTGAACCGAAGCATGTGTTGTTTTATCAATTATCCATTGCACTCCCTTTTTATTTATCTTGTAACCTGGAAGCTCTCCAGACCCTAAGACTGGGAGTACAGCCAAATGAGCAGCCCCAACAGAATTAAATATGACAGAATAAGAATCCATAAAAATTATATTTAATTTTGTTTCTAACTCATCAAATATGTCACATTTTGCTCGAGTTCTTGCAGCTGCATATTGCACTCCGAATTTATCGACAGAATCTTTAATTGCATTTCTTAAAGCAGGATGAAGTTCAAGTCCTAGATAAGAACAAGACATGAAATCTATATATTCTTGGCCCATGCTAGAAATAATTCCTCTTCCATTGGTACGAGAGGAAATCGTTAAATCGCTTATTCCTTGGGTCCAAATTTGTTCCTGATGGAAAGAGCTTAAGTTAATACGATTTGACAACCAGTTTTTTATAGTCATTAGAACTTCTCAATACTTGTATAATATTCTATTTATTTAGCGATAATTAAAATATTATGCATCTTAGTTAAATGTCAAATATCTATTTAATCCATCTATTCAACAAATAATGCACAATCTATGTTATTGATATTTAAAGCACCACTTTTAATTCCAAATAAACAACAGAGTTCTTAAAATCTAATTTTAATACATAATTTTACATTTTAATATTAATGCAACACACTAAATCAATAAAATATGTTAATTTTCAATAATTTAAGATGAGATAAAATATAGGAAATAAGTAATAAAAATACTTGTGCTCCATTTTAGAACCCTAAAAAACAATATGAATTAAATCGGTGCAAAATAAATAAATAATAAAATTAATATCTAAATTAATGCAAATCACAAAAAAGGAAAATCTTATATAAAATAGTTTGTTAATATTATTTATTTATATTTTATTATTTATTTGGTATGGCTTTTGCTATACCTTTCACGCTTTTTTATTAAAGCAACACTAAACATAAATAAGGATAAATATATGCTTAATAACTCTATTATTGAATACTTACAACCATGTGTGGCCGATATTTCACCTGTACGGGCGACAAACGTTAAATA
>NZ_ALOW01000017.1:0-47910 GCF_000292385.1 Acinetobacter sp. GG2 | reverse complement strand
ATCAATATCAATATCAATATTAATTAATTCTATTTATAAAAAGAGCCTACTGGCTCTTTTTATAAATATATTATTTTAAATATAAAAACCATTAGATAGATACTCCATAGCAAGGAGATCAAATTCAATTTATTGAATATAATTCAACTTATAAAACTTCAATAAGTATATATCAAAAAAAATGGTTAATTTTACTATTATTAATAGAAAAATATTTTAAAAATCAATCAAATCCTCTTAGCATTTTTTCTTCTGCCTCTCGTTTAGCTTCTAAATCAATTTGCATATCAATAGACTCAATAAATAGTCTTGCCCAATTTTTAATTTTTAAATTTTCATGATTAATTAAAGTAGCTATCAATTCTTTATCTTCCTGTAAGTAGGGAATAAGAGACCCTGCCCAGGACCTGCTTAAAAAGTTTGATGAAATCGCACTAGTAAAAGATTTATTATCACTGTACTCAGCTATTAGGCGTAGGAGCAAAGGATTAAAATATCTTTGCTCTCCATCTGAAATAAACATTTTTATTGCACGAGTAGTGATTATCAAAGCGACTTCATCTTTACACCATTCAACAACAATATCTGCATCCAATATATCAAAGATACTTTTATTACGTGTATGATATGATTTTCCACTTCCTAATAAATCTAATAATCTATATGTTTTTTTATACTTGCCATCTAAGAATTTAGGTAAGACTCTAGACCACAAATATTCTCCATAAAACTCAAATGCTTTATAAAATGCTTCGCCAATATAATCCCACAAATCATTATAATTAATTTCATATCTACCTACTTGATCAATTAAGTAAAGACACAACTTTAAAGCAAAATCTTTATCTTCGGTACTTAATAATTTTTCTACTGAAGTAAGCCAATTATAGCTATCAAATTGATATAATTTATCATTTTCTTGGAAAGAAACATTGAGAACTAAAGTAGTTAAAATTGGATTTATTATTTTCAAATCAAGCTCTGTGCGCCCAAGCATATACATGCTTAAATTATCTAGAGCAATCCAAACGGCAGTAGCGTCAACTTTACTTAAAGATAAACAAAAATTGGTAATTTCTTTTTCTGTGAGATGTTGAGTAACACCCCCATAATTTAATATTGATGCAGCACTACTTGGTAGTCTACCTGTACTGATTAGTCCGAGAAAAATATCCAAATGATATGAGTCAAACTTTCCGGTTTGAAGTATATTCGGATAGTATTGAACTAAAGCTTCGTCAGCAGCAGTTAATTCAATTATTTCTCTCCATTTAGCAATATTTTTATCATTAATTCCGCTTAAGAATCCTGAAAGGAATTGGATATTCTTTGGTTTATCGCTACGCAAGTACTTTAAAAGATTATCCAAAATTATGTTTACGCTATCTTCATCCAATTGTATAGCTAGATGTTTAGCAAAGATCCAGCTTTGCTTCTGCTCAGGAAAGGTCAATAACATTTTAAGATGAGGAATTAAATCACTGTAAATGTCTTTAATAGATTCTGCTAAATCTTTAGCAGCCTGAGCGGCCAAATCAACATATCGACCATCGACATCTTCAACATATTCTCTAGAAGGATTAAGAACAATTAATTTCAGTTTCTCTTCAAGGTCATTTTCATCAGGTGATAATAATTGTTCCCAAGATCTTAAAATTTCAATTTGTTCTTGTTGCAAAACTTTTATGTCGAATTGCAAAGCATGTGTTATTGCTTGAGAGGCTGCAGGCCAATACTTACCAGTGAGCCTAATAATTTCTCTAAAAGTTAGATCTAATTGTTGGCGGATTGGATATCTTATTAAACCTCTGATTTCATTTCCAAATAAGTTTTTAACTTGTTCTGTGATATGTCCATGCTCAATAAGACTAACTAACGTATTCAAATGATATTTTATATAATCATATATTTCTGATTGTTTAGTAGGCTGCCACTCTTTCAGCTCTGGCTTAGTTCCTTGATATTCTGCGCCAATTAATCTTGTACCTCCATGAGTACTAATAGCTGATTTGACTGCTTGACTAATAACTAAGTCGGCATTTTGATTATTTAACGCTATTGCTCTGTCTAACAATGCCATTCGCTTTTCGAAATTTACTTCAGTACCACACAAGTTTATTCTAAATAATTGTGCAAATTGTCCAGTAGCATTATTACCATAACTTTCATTTTCAAACTGAGCAAACTTGAACAAACACCAAGCAGCCTTATCGAAACAAGAAGCATGAAATACCAACATTTCCAATGACCAAATAAAATTGCGCCTCATATCTCCAGAAATAGATGATATATCTTTATCACTTAATTGATTGATAACTCTATATATAAGTTCAGTTGTAACTACAGGGTTCACTTCAACTAGTGCGCGGAAAAGTCTTGAACCCGCTTTAGTAAGCAACAGTTCCGCTTGGCCGAAAGGGCGATTAGAAGCACAAAAACCTTCAACAAACTCTTGAACATTCATTGATGAATCTAAATATTTAATTTGTTTACAAAAGCTTTCTAATAATGATTGGGGTAGTTGGTCTACTAACTCTGCTTGCCTATCGAATAAACTCGTATTCCACCACTCCATAGCTAGATTAAGAGCAAGTGGTTTTGGAACTACACGTGCAAAATTACTTGTACAATTAATTAATTCTTTTTGAGTAAAAATTCTAATTGTTTTATCAAAAGCTATTTTATCAGTACCAGCAATAGAGTTGATGAATTCCACATCTAAATTTATAGGCTGGTTAACATCATTTTGAAATTTAAAGTAATCAAATAGAGAAAAAACTTTTAATAGTTCTTTAGATTCTTCAGTAAGAGTACCATCACCATTAATCAATTTTTCAACTAGTTGAGGCTCACTGAAACTCGTTGTGATTTTTCCATCTTGTTGTAGCTCATGAGTCGTCATTTGAGCTAATAAAGGGAAGCCTTCAATAAATATCTCTAACTGATTTTTAGAACTATCATCAAGATTTGGTAAACAATCATTTATAATATCTTTAATTTGCTGAGAGGCTAACTTCTCTAATTTAATTCGGATAGTTTCTTTAAGCTGTTTTTCATCCTCATGATAAAAGTAAGTTGTTATTAGTCTAAGACGTGAATTATTCGCAGTCAGAGCATTTACTGCATAATTGTGTAATTCAACTGTACAGTTATCAATAATTACATATCCATTTGTACCATTTTCAGCTACCCTTAATACCTCATCTTTAATATTTTTATCAGAATCTCCACCATTAATAACTAAAAACTCTTCATCATCAATATTTTTATGGTTTTTATATTCTAGTATTAACCTAGATTTACCTAAACCAGAAAGACCCGTTAGCCTAACATAAGGGGTATTAGAGTTAAGCGCTTGTATTAATGCATTAAATGCTAATTTTCTAGCATTATCAGCTTTGTAAGGAAGTTCATGTTTACGTTCGTCATATCTAAGCCATTCATATATGGGCTTACCAATTCCCGAGTTAAATTTACCGACTGAAGGTGTTGATTTTATGAAATTTTTCAACAATACAACTATTGGATCACTCTCTGATTTAGGCTTGACAATCGTGCTATGGGTTACATTATTTATAGTTTCAATAGGATGATTTCTAAAGATACTTTTAGAGCTTGTAGATGAGACTACAGTCTCATTAGCATCAATAATACTTAATATATTTAAAGATTGATCAATTTTGTGATCTATCCATTGTTCATTAATCTCCTCAAGTTCGTCAGAATTATTAACTAGTGACCTTAAATGTCTATTCCTCCAGTTAATATATTTACCAATATTAGCTAATCCTGAACCTTGATGTGGTACATCAAAAAAGCATATTTTTCTAATATTATGTTTGATGCCTTGAGCATTCAGTTTTAATAATATTTTTCTAATAACTAAGCCACCCATGCTATGGCCGACTAAAATTATATCATCATGTTCTATATCACACTGAGTTTTGATTTCAGTCAATACCCCATTTGCAATATTAAGAATAGTAGGACCTGATTTAAGAAATAACCATGCAAGACTTGGTGATGTATAACCACATTCAATTACTTTATATTCAATAGATTCATCATTTTCTAAAAAATTTGGAAAATTTCCCCATGTGGTACCAACTTTTCCAGTGAGACCATGAACAAAAACTATATATTTACTCATAAATCAATCTTTATTTACATTTGAATTAAGTGAATAATATTCAATAATTTATAACTTTACTAATATTTAATTAAAACTCCTTAGAACACAAGCTATAGACAATGACTATTAAGTATAGAATTAAGATAGTATGATAAAGAATAAATTATATTAATTTTATAGTGCGCATTGATGTCATCAGGATCAATACTTGAATAATATTGTTATGATACTCAATAAGTGTAGAACTAATATTATATTGATTAGTTATTTCACCAAAGACTATCATTATTTATATTAAACTACGGCTAAATGCAGTATTTATATCTTTCTTACACATTCGCACCTTATTACCCCCTCCCCCAAAACCACTCCAACACCTCATCCCTTTCATCCAAACTATTAGAACTTAAAACCTGTAGCAGCAAACCATCGATCAGGTTTACCACCATGTCGGCATCGAATTTTGGCTCGCGGGTTTCCCCGCTAAAAATCAGGTCAAAAATTTCATGGCGCAGCCACTTTCGGTATTCAACCGCCATACAGTAAGCCTTCGGGTAAAGCAGTTTTATTTCAAAAATAGCTTTAAGTAAAAGGTTGTACAGGCTGCTTAAATTGGTATGTAAAACAATAATTGCTTTGAGTTTATCTTTTGAAGTGTAGTAACGGTTTGAGTAAATAATGGAAAGCACTGCTTCTTTCAGCAGACTTTTTTGAAAGGCGATGCACATTTCAATTAAGCGTTCTTTCGAGTGGAAATAGTTGTAAAGCGTACCTTTGGCGATTTTGGTTTCTTTAGCAATCAGGTCGATGCCTGCATTGTGGAACCCATGCGTTGTAATGAGTTGTATGGTGGTTTGAACAGCCAGTAATTTTTTGGAAGAGGTTTCTAAATTTCGCATAGTTTTACCGTTTTAAATTCTTGTTGTTTCTTCATGAGATAAAAAGCCTGTGCCCTTTTTGGGAGAAAAAAAGGCACAGCAAAGCCGTAAGACGGTGCTTGGCACATCTCAAGTTTTATTGTTGATATAAGTTTTTAGTCGTGACGAGCTAAAGTTTTAAAACGTATTTTCAATTAAACAGTTTTAAAGATGAGCTAAAGGATATCGGAATAAAAGGCTTGGCAATGGTTGCCAATAAAATAGAAATGTTGCGCATGAGCGACTCCTTAGGTAAAAGAAGTCCTACCGCATTACTGTCAAATAATGGTGGTAGAACGAAAGAGGGTTGACAGACTGAACCTAAGAATCAGCACACCCGAGGGTGTCCCCCTTCCGTCCTACCGCAACAAAAAAAGGGGGACGAACGAGTCTACATTAAAAAAACAAGTTTTTTCAATGTACTTAGGTTCTGGCCTGTCAAAGCCAGCTGGCAATGTAGGCCAGCACGCAAAGCATAATTCGAGAGTTGATAGGTGTCAATGTAGCTTTTATGACAAGTATTTAAATTTATTATTATTTTTCATTAGATTAACTTAATTATTATTTTAGATATTATATTTAATTGTATTTTTAATAGATTTAAGATGATTAATCATCATGACAATAAATTTAGATCATATACTCTTTGTTTTCGTAATTGCAGCCAAAATAAAACTATCCAGATAAGATGTAGATTACCACGAAAAGCGCTCATTCTTATTGGACAGATAAGTGCGATGTCGAGAGTCATCAAAATTTTTACATAAGCTGGGTAATCTAACATTAATTAGTGAAGGTAATAATTCACAGGCGCAGAAC
Source organism: Acinetobacter sp. GG2 (assembly GCF_000292385.1). Taxonomy (NCBI): domain Bacteria; kingdom Pseudomonadati; phylum Pseudomonadota; class Gammaproteobacteria; order Moraxellales; family Moraxellaceae; genus Acinetobacter; species Acinetobacter sp. GG2. The sequence continues at coordinate 42,042 of NZ_ALOW01000017.1, read as the reverse complement.
TTTAACTTTAAAATAAAAGCTAGGATATTTAAGACTTATCCATTAAAAAAAACACTGCAAATGCTATAAGAACTATCGAGAAATATTGTAACGGTATCCAAAAAAAAGTATGTTTCTTTTTAAGGATAACTGTTTCACCAGTTACTTGATCAAGCAATATTCGATCATGTTTTTTATTATTCAACCTCATGCCTAAAAACCAAATAACTACGGCTGAAACAATCAAACCACCAGCTGCAAATATGTGATGTGATGAATAATACCCAGTACCATATATTTGATCTACCACAATATTCACTAGTAGTACTACTAGGAATGGTACAACAATAGCTAAAAACCCCAGTCCTTGCCAAATAAAAATCATATCTTTAAATTTCCCGTGTAATTTAACTATTTATTAAAATATAAATTAACTTTATCAGTACTTTAACACTCAAATTTGTCTTATTACAGTATTTTAATTTTTGTACTCATACCAAAGAATAAAAATTTCGCATAAAAGTGGGTTTAAACAATCTCAGTCTGCCCCACTTGGTGATAAGCACGATTAAAATAAACCAAGCTTTGGTCATGCTGGCTTTGTTTAATCGCAACAATCGGACAAATAAGAATAGTGTGTGTGCCGACTTGTTGAATTTGTTCAATCTCACAATCAAAACTGACCAAAGCATCGTCTAATACAGGTGAACCTGTTTCTAACTCAATCCATTCGCCATGTTTAAAGCGTTCTTCTGGCGTGAGCTTAGATGAAAATGCTTTTGAAATATGTTCGTGGTGTGCGCCTAAAACATTCACAGTTAAGATTTTGTTATCTAGGAAATGTGCATGTGAACTCGCAGCTTGGTTCATACACACCAATAATGTTGGAGGTGTGTCAGTCACACTACAAACAGCAGAGGCAGTAAATCCAAAACGGCCAGACATGCCTGCCGTAGTCACAACACTAACCGCACTTGTGAGTAAAGACATTGCATTTCTAAAGTCTGTTGCTTGAACCATGACATTATTCCTAAATTGAATCGTACCTTGTCCTGAGTGTTTGCTATACCACCCAACTCCATCAGGAAGGTACTTTATCAACATGAGTCCTGATTAGAACGACATGTAGTAAGTAAAATGAGGGTTACTTGTTTGATTATCAACTACCATCAAAAAAGTAACCCTTTATACCACTTATTGGTAAGTATTAAGCAGTAAGATCAAAACCGGTAAGTTCTCTGCGAACGATTTCTGCACCTGCTGTTAAGGCATTTAACTTGCCACGTGCCACTTCACGTGAAAGAGGTGCCATACCGCAGTTTGTGCAAGGGTATAGCTTGTCAGCATCTACAAACTGAAGCGCTTTACGAAGTGTGTTTGCCACTTCTTCTGGTGTTTCAATTTGGTTAGATGCAACATCAATCGCGCCAACCATGACTTTTTTACCGCGAATGAGTTCGAGTAAATCGATAGGCACATGTGAGTTGTGACATTCTAACGAAATGATATCGATGTTAGATTTTTGCAGTTTCGGGAAAGCCTCTTCGTACTGGCGCCATTCTGAACCGAGTGTCTTTTTCCAGTCTGTATTGGCTTTAATGCCGTAACCATAGCAAATGTGAACCGCAGTTTCACACTTAAGACCTTCAATTGCACGCTCTAAAGTCGCAACGCCCCAATCATTTACTTCATCAAAGAATACGTTAAATGCAGGCTCGTCAAACTGAATAATATCTACACCAGCAGCTTCTAACTCACGCGCTTCTTGGTTCAAAATTTTAGCAAATTCCCAAGCAAGTTTTTCACGGCTCTTGTAGTGACCATCGTAAAGCGTATCAATCATGGTCATTGGGCCAGGTAATGCCCACTTAATTGGTTGATCAGTTTGCTGACGTAGAAACTTCGCATCTTCAACAAACACAGGCTTTTGACGAGACACCGCACCTACGACAGACGGTACGCTTGCATCGTAACGATCACGAATTCGAACTGTTTCGCGCTTCTCAAAATCTACGCCATTTAAGTGTTCGATAAACGTGGTCACAAAGTGTTGGCGGGTTTGTTCACCATCGCTCACAATATCGATGCCAGCAAGACGCTGTTCGTGCAACGCCAAACGTAACGCGTCTTTTTTACCTTCAAGCAGACCTTCGTTTTCGAGTTTCCAAGGTGACCAAAGCTTTTCAGGTTCTGCAAGCCAAGATGGTTTAGGTAAGCTGCCAGCAGTTGAAGTTGGTAGTAATTTTTTCATGATCAATGACCTATATGTTGATTAGTTAAGAGCGTAATTAGCAGACCACTGCTCAAGAATCGCTTGGTATGGTTTGATAAATTGCTCTTCAACAAACTTCCCCTGCTCTATAGCCAAACGGCTACGTTCTTCACGGTCATACACAATTCGAGTAAGTGAATAATCTTCGTGTTTCAAGCTTGGTTGATAAGACTTTCCAGCCACTGAATTTGCGTTGTAAATTTCAGGACGGTAAATCTTTTGGAAGGTTTCCATCGTACTAATGGTACTAATCAACTCAAGGTTGGTGTAATCACTCAACAAATCACCAGTAAAATAGAACGCTAACGGCGCAACGCTATTTGGCGGCATGAAGTAGCGAACTTTTAAGCCCATTTTTTGGAAATATTCATCGGTTAATGAATAGTCTTCTTGCTTGTATTCAACACCTAAAACAGGATGTTCATTTTCAGTACGGTGGTACTCTTTAGTCGTCGAAACGCTTAGGCAAATCACAGGTGCCTTTTTAAAGTTGGCTTTGTAAGTTTCAGAGTTAATAAAGCTCTTAAACAAGTTGCCGTGCAATTCACCAAACTTTTCTGGCGTGCTAAACGTAGACTTGTTTTTGTTGTGATCTAACAACAACACACTAAAGTCATAGTCACGTACATAAGACGAGAAGTTGTTACCAACAATGCCTTCAATACGTTCATTGGTTTTCTTATCAACAATATTGGTTTTCAATATTTCGATGAGAGGAAGTCCGCTAGTACGGTTTTCGGCATCAATGTTCATTTCAACTGAAATGATTTCAAGTTCAACGCCATAGCGGTCGCCTTTAGGGTTGTCCCAATGAGCTAAGGCATTGAAACGATTGTCGATCATCTGCAATGTATTGCGCAAATTCTCTTCGCGACTCATCCCTCTTGCCAAGTTAGCAAAGTTGGTTGTAATACGTGTATTGTCTGCTGGACGATAGTTCTCATCGAAACAAATACTCTTAATCGTAAATGTAAATTCTTTACTCATTGTGATCAGTACCCTAATTTCTGAGATAAAACCTAAATAAAAACTTTTTGCTCTTTTTAAACTTTCCAGACTTGTCAGATTTGTGCCTTATGGTCTTATCAAAAGTGAATGACTGGAGCGCTTCAGAGCATGGATAGATTTATACCGCAATCAGAACATGAATAAAAATGATTTAGTCTCATTCAAAACTGAGTGAAATTCATGTTTTGGGTTTAATAAATAAGTATGAAGTTAAATATTTTTCATCTTCGGGGTTTTTAGAGAGCACAAACGAGACATACGGCGCTCTATTTTTAATGCTTATAATTTTATAATTTATTATTATTTTCAATAAATTAAACAATTTATCTTTAAATAAAACTGCTCAACCTAAAGTAATTTATGTTGAATCTCACTCATCTCTGCTTTTAGCCATTCTAAAAATATAGTTTTGCGTGGATCTTCTTCAAAAGCACGATGAGAAAGTAAAAAATAAGCTGAACCGTCTTGAACGATTGGTGAAATTTTCTGTATTGCATTCCACTCAAGCTCTTTTTCAATCATATAAATTGAGATCACAGTTGCGCCGAGTCCCGTCAAACAGCCTTCTAAACATAGATAAAAATGTTCGAGTTCAACTTTGGTGAAGCCTTTTAAACTCTGCTTTAACTCAGCAATACGACTCATGTTTTTGAAAAAATTTGGTCTAGAGGTCGAGATGAGTACGTCGTTTGTTTCCGATGGCTTGGTTGCTTGAACTAGAGCGATATATTCATCGGCAATCTTTTCGCTATAAATATGCTCTCCCCAATCAAAGTCATTTCTACGAATCGCGATATCAATATTATCTTTTTCAAAATCGACCACGCCGCCTGCTGTGAATAGCACAATCTCAAAATCATGCCCGAGCTTTTTAAATTTTGAGAGCCGTGGAATGAGCCATTTCATGGAAAGAGTCGGTTCACACGACAAAACCAGTTGCTTGTTGTGAGTTTTGGGTTGGCTGAGCTCTATTAAACATTCATCAAGTTGACCAAACACCTGATGGCAACAACTCAATAAAATTTCGCCCTGCTCGGTCATCACAAGTGTTTTATTTTTTCGCTCAAACAAAGTGGTGTTTAAAGCTTCTTCTAAATTATAAATCTGTTTACTGACCGCACTTTGCGTCACAAATAATTTCTTTGCAGCTAAAGTAACGCTGCCATACTTCGCTACAAAATAGAAAAATTTTAGTGAATTCAGCGATATTCTTTCAATCATTCCAAAAACTCATAAATATGTAGTCGTTTTTATCGATTTTTATTTTTAGGTTTCTGTTCAAAATAAAAATCATCTTGATTAAACCCCATTTTAGATGATGAAAAACATATTGAATATCGATATCTATCTTCGAAAACCTGAAGCCCCAGCATCTCTTACAAAAAGAATAGCAATTTTAAGTAGTGTTTTCGCTCTCTTACATACATTCCAAAAAGTACAGAATAACCCCCTCATTTTCAGTGAGGGTGCAAGATAATGGCAGAGTTTATTGCGGTTATTCTCATTACAATTTTGGCGGTGATTAGCCCCGGCGCTGACTTCGCGATTGTGACCAAAAATAGTTATCTTTACGGCAGAAAAATAGGTGTGTTCACTTCACTCGGCATATCGCTTGGCGTGTTGGTACATGTAACCTATACACTTGTAGCCGTTGCCTTTGTGATGGCTTATACGCCGCAAATTTTGAATATTGTGAAGTATATTGGCGCGCTTTACCTGATCTATATTGGTTATAAAACCTTTACGCAAAAACCTGTTTTAGACGCTGTTGCTTTAAACGCTATAGGTACTTTGCAAGCCATAAAATACGGCTTTTTTACCAACGCCCTGAACCCTAAAACCACGCTATTTGTAATTAGTACCTATACGCAAATTGTGAGTTTAACCACACCTGAAAGCGTTCTTTTGGCTTATGGCTTTTTTATGTCTTTTGCCCATTTCGTATGGTTTTCACTGGTGGCTGTGCTTTTCTCTTCAATACTGCTGAGACAAAAAATGTTAGCCAAGCAAGTGCAAATTAATAAGGTGATTGGTTCATTTTTATGTGTACTAGGAGTGATTCTGCTTTTTACCAAGTTTCAGTAGAGCCGCTTAATTTTTCAGAACCTTTTTAATGCATTGCTGTTAATATAAAAATACATGATAGATTTTCCAATCCTTCATATCTCTATAAATCAAGGATGATGAGCGAATACATTTATTATGGAAATCAAGCAAATAAAGTATTTTTTGACAGTCGTTGAATCGGGCAGTATTGGTAAAGCTGCCCAAAAACTCGATGTCGGTGCTTCTGCGATTAGTCAGCAAATTAGTAAGCTCGAACAAGAGCTAAGCATTCGCTTATTACAGCGTAATGCTTTTGGCGTGACCCCAACCCCAGCAGGTCTTGCCTTTTTAAAGCACTCGCAACTTATTTTGCGTCAGGTAAATTTTGCCATAGATGCTGCGCATTCGGCACGCTTGTCAGGTCATGTCAGCCTTGGTTTTCCACCGACCATTACCGCTTTGATTGGTATCCCTTTAATGAAACTGATGTCTGAACGCTATCCAGACATTCGTTTAGAGATTGTGGAAACCCTGTCAGGTAATCTCATTCAGTACATTAACTCGCGTCAGCTTGATATTGCCATTATTTTTACTAATGAGATTGATAAGCAGTGGTCGATACAGCCCTTGGTACGCGAGCAAATGTATTTAATGGCACGCAAAGAAGTGCTCGAAAAATACGGTCTAGCCGATTGCATTAAAAGCGGTATTATTCAGTCTCAGCAAATTGGCGATATTCCGTTAGTGTTGCCACGTCAGCGTCATAGCTTACGAAAGCTACTTGAACACAAGATTGGACAGCTTAATGTCGTCTATGAAATTGATGGCTTACATTTACTTATGGACAGTCTGATTCACCTTGACCTTGCCAGTGTTCGCCCCGGAAGTGCTTGCTTGCAAGAGTACAAACATAAGCTGCAATTGCTTAAGGTGATTGACCCAGAAGTGGAAAGAATTAACTACTTAGTGAGCCTTGCCGAAGAAGAATTATCACCTGCTGCACTTGCTGCCAAGTCAGCCATTAAGGCATGTGTGAAAGAGTTGATTCAAAACCAAATTTGGCCGTGTTCTGAAATTATTGTTTAAAGGGTCATTAATTTTTCTAAATACCTAATTAATTTTCGCCTCTCACTCCTCCCTGCTTTTTAAGATTACATTTTTATACGAATGATAAGTGGTTTTCTGTTTATCGAAATATAGATGTGTAGTTTTAACTGGAAACAAGGCATCACATTTTCTACCAAGGACACCTTTAAATCTCATCTCTAACCCATTTCCTATTTAGGTTTATTGATTGAATCAATTTACGTCCAAACTTTGAAGATCGTGAATGTTTCCATTTTGTCAGGCCAAGGAGGTCTCCAATGGATGTCGTTAATAACCGTAGGGCTACTTTTAAAAAAATATTAAATGTAACAAGTGGCAACTTTTTAGAACAGTACGATTTTTTTCTTTTTGGTTTCTATGCCACTTATATCGCAGCAAAATTTTTCCACTCTGAAAATGAATATGTCTCTTTAATGATGACATTTACCGTATTTGCTGCGGGCTTTCTTATGCGTCCTCTCGGCGCTATTTTCTTGGGTGCTTATGTCGACAGAATTGGTCGCCGTAAGGGTTTGATTGTGACTTTAAGCCTCATGGCTATTGGTACGATCTTAATTACCTTTGTACCGGGTTATGACACCATCGGTATTATGGCCCCTATTTTGGTGGTCATTGGCCGTCTGTTACAGGGCTTCTCGGCAGGTGTTGAATCTGGCGGTGTGTCGATTTACCTCGCAGAGATTGCAACCGATAAAAACCGTGGATTTATCACAAGCTGGCAGTCTGGTAGTCAACAAATTGCGGTGGTGTTTGCTGCGTTATTTGGTTATTGGCTCAACACCGTTTTAACTCATGCACAAGTGAGTGAATGGGGCTGGCGTATTCCGTTCTTAATTGGTTGTTTGATCATTCCTTTAATCTTCTTATTCCGTCGTACTTTAGAGGAAACTGAAGCATTTAAAGCACAAAAAACTCACCCATCAACCAAAGAAATTTTCAGCACACTGGCGAGCAACTGGCGCATCGTACTTGCAGGTATGATGATGAGTGCGATGACCACAACCACATTCTATTTCATTACGGTTTACACCACAGTATATGCAAAACGTACTTTAGAAATGTCGGTCACAGATAGCCTTTTAGCAACTGTGTTTGTAGGTTTATCGAATTTCTTCTGGTTACCAATGGGTGGCTTACTTTCAGACAAAATTGGTCGCCGTCCAGTGTTAGTGGGTATTACGACACTTGCGATCTTTACCAGTTATCCAGTTTTAAGCTGGTTGGTGAGCGATATTAGTTTTTCAAACTTACTGATCACGCTTGCTTACTTCTCGTTCTTCTTTGGTATGTACAACGGGACTATGGTGGCAACGCTTGCCGAAGTAATGCCAAAACGTGTTCGTACCGTTGGCTTCTCTTTAGCGTTCAGTCTTGCAGCCGCTATTTTTGGTGGTATGACGCCAATGGCATGTACTTACCTTGTGGAAAATACAGGCAATGCAAGCACACCAGCTTTCTGGCTGATGTTAGCAGCGGTATGTAGTCTCATCTCAAGTTTATATCTATGTCGCGGTTCTAAGCAGAACAAATCTGACGCGATTGCTGAACCTGCAAAGGTTAGCGCTTAAAACAACTAACTACTTAACCTGAAATTTTAATGAACAGTACGGCGCATGTTGCAGCCGTACTGTGCTCTCCTGTCATTAAAAGTGAGATACTATGAAAAAGTCCCCTATCTTCATGACCATCTGCCTAGCTAGCGCAGGCTTGGGTTCAACGCTTGCTAACGCAGACACTCTCGAAGTGATTAGCTCAGGCGGTTTCTATTCATCTATGGAAAAACTCATTCCAATATTTGAAAAGCAAACTGGTCACACGGTTCACCTTTCGTCTGGTTCATCTATGGGTGCATCGCCAACTGCAATTCCAAACCGTCTCGATCGTGGTGAACATTTTGACATGGTGGTCTTGGCTGCTCCTGAACTCAGTAAGCTTGCAGAAAAAGGTTATGTCGACCCAAATTCACAAAGCGCTTTAGTCAATTCAAGCATTGGTATGGCTGTACCTAAAGGTGCGCCAAAGCCAGACATTAGCTCTGCGGCAAAGTTTGAAAAAGTTTTATTAAATGCTAAGCACATCGGCTATTCGGCAAGTGCGAGCGGTACACATCTTGAAAAAGATGTTTTTCCAAGCTTTCCACCTGTCGAGTACAAAGTGATTGCTGGTAAAGCAGAAAAAGTAGTTGGTGACCGCGTGGCAAAACGTATTGCTGAAGGTCAGTTTGATATTGGTTTCCAGCAAATTAGTGAAATCAAACCTTTTACTGGCCAATATGGTCAAGTTGATTTAGTCGGCCCAATTCCTGCCCCTTATCAAAAAGTCACCGTGTTTGCTGCTGGTATTGCTAAAAACTCTGAACATGCAAAAGTCGCAAAAGAACTTATTCAATTTGTGAAATCGCCTCAAGCGACACAAATTATTGAAGAACAGGGTCTTGAGCAGGTTAAACAATAAAAGCTCTAAAAGGCAGCATTTTGAGAGAATGTTGCCTTTACTCTTTGAGCGGTTTACGCAGCACAATAGAACAAAATGTATAGCAACAAACCAGTGTAGAATAATGAACAAAGGACAATGTAGTATTTGCCGTGGAACTCAAACAATTAAAATATTTTATTGCAGTGATCGAGTCAGGAAGCTTAGGTAAAGCTGCAAAAAATCTCGATATTGGAACTTCTGCATTAAGTCAGCAAATCTCAAAATTAGAAAGCGAGCTTTCTATTCGCCTTTTACAACGTACTGCTTTGGGTACAGTTCCTACCCCTGCGGGTTTAGCTTTTTTTCAACAGGTACAACTGGCGCTTAGGCACTTAGACCATGCTGTAGACTCTGCACATTCTTCACGTTTAAGTGGTCATGTTACCGTCGGTTTTTCGCCAAGTGTCGCGTCGGTTATAGGCACTCATTTTTTAAAACTAATGAGAAACCGCTACCCCGACATTAAAGTCCGTCTCATTGAAGGCTTATCGGGTGACTTAAAAGCTTTAGTTAATGCAAGACAGCTCGATGTTGCCATCATCTTTAGTGACGATGTCGACCCACAGTGGGCCATACAGCCTTTAGTCAAAGAACAGATGTTTTTAATCTCGCCTAAAGAAGTGCTGAGTCAATACCACCTTGAAAGCTGTATCGACATTCAAACCATTACGCATACACAGCTAAAAGAACTTCCGCTGATTTTACCAAGCCAACGACATGGGCTGCGCTTGTTGCTCGAACAGAAAATTCATCAGCTTAAAGTGGCCTATGAAATTGATGGGCTGCATTTGTTAATGGAAAGCATTAGCCAACTCGAAATGGCAACCATCCAACCTGCGGGTGCCTCATTAAACTCACGGCAAGATCTATGTTTACTACGTGTTGTAGAACCTGCTATTGAGCGTATTAACTATTTAATTAGTCTGTCTGAAGAAGAACTCTCGCCTGCTACTTTAGCCACCAAAGTAGTGATTCGTGCTTGTGTGACTAACTTAATTAATGAAAAGCGCTGGCCCGGTGCGAAACTCATAAACACTTAAGCCTTTAGTGTTTATTTTTACTAAACACCCATTCAAGTTTAGCCTCTCACTTCCTCTTCCCTTTTAAAGCTACATTAGCCTTAGCTGAGAAAGGGAGAAATCCATGCATGATGTGATTGTAATTGGTGGTGGGAATGCCGCACTGTGTGCCGCACTCACGGCAAAAGAAAGTGGCGCGTCTGTGCTTGTCATAGAAGCAGCACCTAAAGAATGGCGTGGTGGTAACTCACAACACACTCGTAACCTCCGTTGCATGCATGATGCTCCTCAAGATGTATTAGTCGATGCCTACCCCGAAGAAGAATATTGGCAAGACCTACTTAAAGTCACTGCCGGAAAAACCAATGAGCACTTAGCTCGTCTGGTCATTTGTAGCACGGCGACTTGCCGCGACTGGATGCGTAAACATGGCGTGAATTTTCAGCCACCATTATCGGGTGCTTTACACGTTGCACGTACCAATGCCTTTTTTATGGGTGGCGGTAAAGCCCTCATTAATGCGTATTACCGAAGTGCCCAAGAGCTTGGCATCGAGATTTTATACAACACAAAAATTAAAGATCTAAAATTAAAGCAAGGACATTTTGAAGCTGCAATAGCTGAAGATGGCCGTGTGTTTAAAGCGAAAAGCTGTGTATTAGCCGCAGGTGGTTTTGAGTCAAATTTAGAATGGTTAAGAGAAGCATGGGGACAAAATGAAAACGGCGAATGGCCTGCCGATAATTTCATTATTCGCGGAACCCGCTTTAATCAAGGCAACTTGCTCAAATTTATGATAGATCAAGGCGCCGATATTATTGGTGACCCATCACAATCGCACTGTGTCGCCGTAGATGCACGCGCACCGTTATATGACGGCGGCATCTGCACTCGTATTGACTGCGTTTCATTAGGTATTGTGGTCAATAACAAAGCCGAACGTTTTTACGATGAAGGTGAAGACTTCTGGCCAAAACGTTATGCAATTTGGGGCCGTCTTGTTGCCAAACAACCTCAGCAAATCGCCTATTCGATTATCGACTCAAAAGCCATCGGGCGCTTTATGCCACCTGTGTTTGCGGGTGTAAAAGCAAATAGCATTCAAGAACTGGCCGAAAAAATCGGACTTGATGCAAAAACCTTATGCCACACCGTAGAAGAATTTAACCAAGCTTGTGTGCAAGGCACCTTTAACCACACGGTTTTAGACGACTGCACAACCGAAAATATTGTTCCCAACAAGACCCACTGGGCAGTTCCTCTCGACAAGCCACCTTTCTATGCCTATGCACTTAAACCCGGCATTACCTTTACCTATTTAGGCTTAAAAGTTGAAGACGATGCTGCGGTACGTTTTAACAATAAAGCCAGCCGCAACCTGTTTGTCGCAGGTGAAATGATGGCAGGTAACGTACTCGGTCAGGGTTATACCGCAGGCGTTGGTATGTCGATTGGTACGACCTTTGGACGCATTGCCGGAAAAAATGCAGCCCACTATGCACTTTCACAAGGAGTTGAACATGAATGCTAGTACTAAAGCCCTAATTCCAGTTGTTCAGCTCTCTGACCATGAGCAGGAAGTTCAAAGAGCCCTACAGATTTGTAATGCTTGTCGTTACTGTGAGTCATTTTGTGCTGTATTTGCGGCGATGACCAAGCGTCTTGAGTTTAATCAAGCCGATATTCATTACCTCGCAAACCTGTGCCATAACTGTGGTGCTTGTCTACACGCTTGCCAATATGCCCCGCCGCATGAGTTTGGTGTAAACATTCCAAAAGCGATGGCGCAAGTACGCTTGGAAACTTACCAAGAGTTTGCGACGCCTAAACCGCTAGGCCGACTTTATAAATCGGTGGGCATTCCTTTTGTCTCGGCGTTATCAGCTATTTTCTTTTTATGCATGTTAGCTGTGGTGTGGTACAAAGGCACCGACCTGTTTGCAGGCTATCAAGGTAATTTCTATGCGATTTTCCCGCATAACTTTTTAGCTCTACTATTTGGAGCAACTTTTACAGTTGCGATTGTTCTGCTCGGTATTGGTATTAGTAAATTTTGGCGACAGACGTCTAAAGTTATTCATGGCAAAGTTGAGAAGCCCGACCTAATTCAAGCCACCCAAAATGTATTAACACTTAAATATTTAGACGGTGGACATGGCAAAGGCTGTAATGAACAAGATGACCGTTATACACAAATCCGCCGCGTGTTCCATCACCTCACCTTTTATGGCTTTATGCTTTGCTTTGCAGCCACAGGTGTAGCGACTTTATATCACTATTTCCTTAACCTACATGCGCCTTACCCTATCTTTAGCTTGCCTGTTATTTTGGGTACGTTGGGTGGGTTTGGCTTAGTGATTGGACCATCTGGCCTGCTTTATTTAAACCTTAAACGCCATCCATTACATGGTGACCGCGAGCAGAAACCTGTAGATCGAGGCTTTATTTTCCTTTTAATTTTAGTCAGTGCTTCAGGCTTAGCTCTTATGGCATTTCGCAATACACCTTACATGGCACTTTTACTGATTTTCCATTTAGCTACAGTCATGACGTTTTTTATTACCATGCCATTTGGAAAGTTCGCACACGGTTTTTACCGCAGTGCTTCTTTACTCAAATTTGCCATCGAAGAACGTATTTCTAAGAAATCATAATTTCATTCAAAAGTATTCACTATCTTGGCGTAGTGAATACTTTTCTTATTTCTTAGGCTCAAAATACTTCATACCTTGCCTACTTTTTACTATTTAAAAATTCCCAAGCCATACATCGGCCACTTGGTACTCGCTTTAATGTTATTAATCAGCATCGCTACCAAAACTAAAGACACTGCGCCGACCAAAACAGGGAAAATTAGAAAACTCCACTGGTAATGTATGCTGCTTGCGGTGAGTAAAATAACTAAAGGATTGGCCCCAGCAGGTGGATGGACACACTTAAACACTTGCATGAGCGCAATTGCACAGCCTACTGATAAAGCAATTGTAAAAATAGAAACACCGACAAATTTTAGAAAAAACAAACCCACAAAAGCCGAAATAAGATGTCCAAATATAATATTTCTCGGCTGCGCCAAAGGTGATTGCGACACGGTATAGAGCAATACACAGGTCGCACCAAACGGCGCCATGATAAAGATATTGTGTGTGAGCTTACTCAACCACAAAAGTATAAAAATACTGACCGTCCCCCCAATAAGGCTTCTTAAAACATCAACTTTAGTGGGCGATGGAGCCAGTTTTTCTTTGCCATAAAAGATCGAGAACATGGTTTTATTCCTTAAACAGACATTGCTTTTTAAAAAGCATATAGATAAAATTTCAAACAGTACAGATCTGTACTATTTTATTTTTTGGAAAAGACACATGTCAAAATCTGCCTTAAAAATATTAGATACAGCCGAGAAGTTATTTAACGAAAATAGTTTTGTCGGGGTTGGCGTCGACCTGATTCGCGATGAATCTGGCTGCTCAAAAACCACGATGTACACGTACTATAAAAATAAAAATCAACTGGTTAAGTCTGTGCTCGTTGCACGTGATGAACGGTTTAAGCAAAGCCTTTTAGGTTATGTTGGAGATGCAACAGGGTTAGAGGCCATCAATAAGATTCTGGATTGGCACACCAATTGGTTTAGACAAGATTTTTTTAAAGGCTGTTTATTTGTAAGAGCAGTCGCTGAATCTAACCAAGATGATCAAGACATTATTTCTATTTCTAAAGCCCATAAACAATGGATTAAAGTGTTGATTGCGGAAAACTGCAATATACCCAATGGTGAAGCTTTATCTGAGCTGATCTATACGGTGATTGAAGGATTAATTAGCCGCTTTTTAGTCGATGGTTTCGATGAAACACTTGCGATAAACATGAAAAATTCAATTAATCAATTATTTAATATTCATCAACATTAGCATGAGAACTTAAAATGGAAGTGGACCATATTTTTATTTGTGTACAATCAGGCGCTCCCGAAGCTGAAACTTTAAAAAAATTCGGTCTAACAGAAGGTTCATCCAATAAGCATCTGGGTCAAGGTACCCAAAACAGACACTTTTTCTTTAAAAATAGCTTTATCGAATTAATCTTTTTAAATAACCCAGAAGAAGCCTCAAGTGATCTCACAAAACCTACTCTGCTTTTTGAGCGACTAAGGACTCAAAATAATATCGCGTCCCCTTTTGGTATTTGTTTTCGCCCTAAAAATAAAGATGATAACGGTGCAAAATTTCCTAATTGGGTGTACAAGCCAAGCTATTTACCAGCCAGCTTAGAAGTAAATGTTGCCAAAGATTCTGTGGTATCTGAACCGATGTGGTTCTTCCTTTCATTTGCTTCACGACCAGACCTTGCCGTAAAAGAAAAACAACAACCACTTGTTCATAGCAAAGATTTATCAGAAATCACCGCGATTAAAGTTTCTATTCCAAACCTAGAGCAGCACCCGACTTCGTTACTGTTCAATACAGTTGATAATTTTGAAGTGACTAATGGATCGGAGCATTTAATGGAAATTAGTTTTGATCATGAACCTCAAGGAATGATTCATGATTTCAGACCAGAGCTACCGCTTATTTTTAAATATTAAAACGCTTAGTTTCTAATAAAAAACTGTGATTTATTGCAAATCACAGTTTTTATTTAAATTGAATCACATTAAAAACGACAATGCCCTAAGCAATTTTCCCATCAATAATGCCTTTCTCCTTTAATGCAGCAAGCTCTTCTGCTGTTTTAAATCTTGATAAGATTTGAGCCGTATGTTCACCTAGCTCAGGCGGTGCATGATGATATTCAACTGGAGTATCAGACAGCTTGATTGGTGAGCCAATCGTTTGGAGGTTTTCATTTAAACGATGAGGAATATTCACTACCAAATTGCGATGGACGATTTGTGGTTCAGCCAAAGCATCTTCAATAGAGTTGATAACACCTACGGGTACTTTAAGCGCATGAATCATGTCGACCCATTCTTTAGCAGTTTTCTGTAAAAAGTGCTCCGACAATAAAGGAATCAGTTCATCTCGATACTTTACGCGATCCTGATTACGCACAAACTTTTCATTTTCGAGTAACTCTGGATAACCAATCGCAACACACAAATCTTTAAACTGTTTATCGTTACCGCAAGCAATAATAAATTCTTTATCTTTAGCCTTAAAAGTTTGATACGGCACAATGCTTGGGTGTTGATTGCCCATGCGCTGCGGGGCTTTACCTGAAGCTAAATAGTTCATTCCCTGATTTGCCAGTGCTGCGACTTGTACATCAAGTAAGGACATATCAATATATTGACCACGCCCTGTGTGCGACCGTGCAATCAAGGCCGCTTGAATGGCAATGGTTGAATATAAACCAGTTTGAATATCTACAACAGCCACGCCAACTTTTTGTGCACCACTGCCTGCCACATCATCAGGCTCGCCTGTAATGCTCATTAAGCCGGACATACCCTGAATAATAAAATCATAACCGGGTTCTTCTGCACGTGGGCCATCTTGCCCAAACCCAGTAATCGAGCAATACACAATATTTGGGTTTAACTCATTCAAGGAAGCATAGTCCAAACCATATTTAGCCAAAGACCCTGTCTTATAGTTTTCAATTACCACGTCGGCAGTCTTAGCAATTTCATAAATTAAAGCCTGACCTTCGGGTGTGGTAATGTCCACTGCAACTGAATATTTATTACGGTTAGTACACTGAAAATAGCCAGATTCACGGGTCATGTTTCCATCTTGATCGGGCATCCATGGTGGCCCCCACATGCGGGTGTCATCACCGACTCGAGGACGTTCAATTTTAATCACTTCCGCGCCAAGGTCTGCCAAGATTTGCCCGCACCATGGCCCTGCAAGTACACGACTTAAATCTAAAACTCGAATTCCTTGTAATGCACCCATAACGATACCCTTATCTTTTTAGAAGGTGCTAATGCACCTCCCTGTCATTGTTTATGATTGTTTTTGCGGATCATACTGACGATCTTTAATAAATAATCCCGGCAATACACCCGCAACAAAATACGCAGCCCCCATCACAATAAAGGCCATGGTAAACGTACCGCCCGATGCCAAGAAACCAATGGTGGCTGGTGCAATCGCAGCCCCAACACGACCAATGTTATAAGCCCCGCCAATAGCTGTTCCGCGTACATCAGTTGAAAAACTTTCAGCCATATAAGTCGCATTCACACCGTATGGAATGCCATATAAGAAGCCAAAGGTGATTAATAAATACAAAATATTGTCAGGGGTATTGAAGAAAATAATGATTGGCAAGAACACTGCACTGGCAATTGTGCCAAACACAAAAACAGCACGGCGGTTAAATTTGTCTGCAAGATAACCCGCTAAAATTTTTCCTAGAATCATTGCTGTATATGAACCCACCATATAACTGGTTAAGTTTTTAAAGTTCATATGCACTTCTGTTTCTAAATAACTTGGCATCCAGTTGTTAATGCCGTAATAACCAAATTGTAAGAAGAATGCTGTGGTCATCCACAACAGAAACATTTTACGGTGCTTAAAGTTATTAAAAATTTGCTTATAAATGCTGCCACTTTTCGGCTTTTCAGCCACCACTCTTTCTTTAGGTTGTCTGTTGCCTTGCAAGCTTTCAATTTTAGTGAGCTGCCAAGATTTTGGTTCTGGCACAAATCGTTGTAGGAAAATATTTACAAAAGCAGGCACCACGGTCAGGAAGAATAAAACGCGCCAGCCATGATCTGGAATAATTGCGCCAGCTAATAGCGTCGCAGCAATATAACCTACCGTCTGCCCCGTCTGTAATGTACCCAATACCGTTGTACGATAACTGGTCGGCACATATTCAGCCATTAAGGTATTACATGCCATATAAAGCGCTCCAATTCCTAAAGCACCAATAAAACGTAAAGCCATAAATTGCTCAAAGCTTTGCGTAAAGCCCAATAAACAGGTCGCTACTGAAAAGAAGGTTACTGAGTTGGCAATGGTCCGTACACGACCAAACTTGTCACATGCCCAGCCACCCAAAATACCGCCAATACCCATACCCGCCAAAGAAGCACTACCTAAGGCACCTGCTTGAAAGGTACTTAAACCAAACTCTGCCTTTAAACTGGTCAAGCTATAAGACAACAGCATAATATCTATGCCATCGACTACCATCGCAAAATAGGCAAATAACAACGCCCATTTCCATGTATGAGGTCCAATCCTTTCGTATGTTCCAAGGTTGCTTGGAAATGTATTTCTTAATTCTTTCGATATTACTTGAACGTCATTGTTCATCTTTAGTTCCTCATTTTCCCAAATGAGTCATCGATAGCTTACTTATGTTTTCTGTATGACTTAATCTTCTATATTTTCATCATCTTACATTTGGTTTTAAGTACACAGAGGCGTATCTTTACATGAGTATCCTTACGATGAATCTTGTCATTTTCCATAAATTTTTGCGTAAAAATCCCTACAGGTGCTCCCAAAAGAACACCTCTATTTTTAAAATGAGTGAGTTAGTTACTAAATGCGGCAATGCCTGTTTGTGCACGACCTAAAATTAAGGCATGAACGTCATGTGTGCCTTCATAGGTATTCACGACTTCAAGATTGACCAAATGGCGTGCCACACCAAACTCGTCACTAATGCCGTTTCCACCCATCATGTCACGTGCCATGCGGGCAATATCAAGCGCCTTTCCACAGTTGTTACGCTTAATGAGAGATGTACCCTCAACTGATGCAATGCCTTCATCTTTCATGCGGCCAAAACGTAAAGCTGCCTGTAAACCCAAAGCAATTTCAGTTTGCATATCTGCCAGTTTCTTTTGGATCAGCTGATTTGCAGCCAACGGGCGACCAAATTGTTTGCGGTCCATGGTGTATTGATGTGCGGTATGCCAACAGAACTCGGCAGCCCCCATTGCCCCCCATGCAATACCATAACGCGCACTGTTCAAACAGGTAAATGGACCTTTTAAACCTCGAATTTCAGGGAACGCATTTTCTTCAGGCACAAAAACGTTATCCATTACAATTTCACCTGTAATCGATGCACGTAAACCGACCTTGCCATGAATGGCAGGCGCAGATAAACCTTCCCAGCCCTTTTCTAAAATGAAACCACGAATATCACCAACATTGCCTTCAGCAGAAACTTCTTTTGCCCAGACCACAAATACATCGGCAATTGGGCTATTGGTAATCCACATTTTTGCGCCACTTAAACGGTAACCACCGTCAACTTTTTTAGCACGTGTAATCATACTACCTGGGTCTGAACCATGGTCAGGTTCAGTCAAACCAAAACAGCCAATGTATTCACCAGTAGCAAGTTTAGGTAAGTACTTCTGCTTTTGTTCTTCGGTACCAAATTCATGAATCGGAACCATGACCAATGAGCTTTGCACGCTCGCCATAGAGCGGTAGCCTGAGTCAACATATTCAATTTCACGCGCAACCAAGCCATAACTCACATAGTTCAAACCCGCGCCGCCGTATTGCTCAGGAATAGTTGGACCCAGTAAGCCAAGCTCTCCCATTTCACGAAAAATAGATGGATCTGTTGTTTCATGACGGAATTGTTCAAGTACACGGGGTTGCAAACGTTCTTGGCAATAGGCATGAGCCGCATCACGAATCATGCACTCATCTGGGCTAAGCTGCTGCTCAATTAAAAATGGGTCTTGCCAGTTAAATTGAACTTTTGCTTTTTTTGTTGTCACCATGTGATTCATCGCATCCTCTGCTTAATTTGAACTTCTTTATTTGACTCGATGTTATGCGTGAAAAATGCAGTAATCAAACGATAAATGTTCATGCAGATATGCGACTTACGCATATTTAAAATAAGACATATTAAATTTAGATATTTAATTGGTTGTATTTCATTAAAAATGGCTTATTTTTATACTAAACTCGGATATCTGCATTTAGATCATATGCTGTTTTGAAATATGACCACAAATAAAAGGATTTTATTTATGCGAAGAAGCATCCCGTCCATTCAGGGCCTGATTTGCTTTGAAAGTGCAGCAAAACATCTAAGTTATACCTATGCTGCGCAAGAGTTATGCATTACCCAAAGTGCAGTCTCGCGCCAAATTCAGCAATTAGAAGATTTCTTGGGTGTTGAACTTTTTATACGTACTCGGCATGGCGTTGAGCTGACCATTGCAGGTCAACAGTATTTTAAAAGTATTAAGCCCTATTTATTGGGTTTAGAGAAATGTACGGCCGATGTGATTTCTCATAAGGGTTTAGGTGGAACATTAAAGTTAGGTGTGGTTCCTACCTTTGCAACACGCTGGCTATTACCCAAGCTTCATCTTTTAAATCAAAAACACCCTGAAATTACCGTTCATTTAGAAACCAGTACTAAACCTTTTTTATTTAATGACAACATTTTTGATGCTGCGATTTTTGCAGGTACGCAGCAGCAAATTGACCACTGGCCCGGCATACAAGCGCATTATTTAATGGATGAAGAAATTGTACCTGTGTGCTCACCAAGGCTAATCGAAAAGTATTTTCCAGATGCAGTGAGGATCAATGAAAATACCTATGATCTAAGCCCAGAAGATCTACTGAAAATTCCTCTACTGCAACAAACCACTCGGCCTAGCATTTGGCAAGAATGGTTTCTAACCCATCAGATGCAGCACCCTAAACCTTTTGATGGACAACGCCATGAGTTATTTTCGATGCTTGCCGTTGCCGCTAGTCATGACATGGGAATGGCTCTAATTCCACAAATGTTGATTGAATCTGAACTACAAAAAAAAGAACTGGTGATTGTTTCCAATAAAAAACTTAAAGGTAGCCGAAAGTACTATCTCATCCATTCGAGCCAGGACATAACCCCAACCATTCAAAAATTTGTTGAGTGGATTCATCAAGAGTTAAAGCAACTAAAGATCAATACGCATTAGCTCAGCAGCTTTGATTTGTGCCACATATTGCGATCTATAAAAATAAAAAAAAGATTGTGATTAGTGAGATCACAACCTTTTATTTATGCATAAATAACTTTGAATTAATGACTCATCAATTGAATATCTGAACCGCTACGTTTCGGGTCAATCAAGATTTTGGCGTGCTGTTCAGGGTCACGTAATGCTTCAAATGCACTGATAACACCTTCTAGGCCAACAACACCCGTAATGAGCGGTGAACAGTTCACTTTACCTTCTGCAATCATGTGTAGCGCATCTCGGAACTCAAGCGGCGTGTATCCCAAAACAAACTGAATTTCTAACTCTTTATTAATCGCAAGTGCTGGTTCTATTTTGTCACTTTGCATGCACACGCCCACCCCAACAATTCGGGAAAACAAAGGTGCACCTTCAATAATTTGCTGTAAAACACCCGGTACACCGACACACTCAAAAATAACAGGGCGTTTTGGCAAAGCACCTAATTTATCAATCATGCGCCATCCATGCCACCATGGTAAGCGTGTCGCTTGCAACTTATCAAACAGCCCCATGCCCATGTTAATTGCATCCGAAACATTGCCAAGCAAACCAAACTCTTTCCAGTTGGCAAATGGCGATGTCTCTTTAGGATCTACCACAATATCGGCACCGCATTGCTCGGCAAGCTTACGACGGTTTGGTGAAAAGTCGCTGGCTACTACGGTTTTTACCCCAGCCGCTTTAAGCATTAATATGACACCTAGCCCAACGGGACCACAGCCAATCACAATCGCAGGTTCACCAGTTTTTACACGGCTACGGCGAACAGCATGTAATGCAACAGCCATAGGTTCAGTCATGGCAGCACTATCTGCATCTAGACCATTGGGTACTTCAAACATCAAGCTCGATTGAGCCAATACTTGCTCGGCATAACCACCCGAAGCATTTGGAGAAAGCCCTGTAGACAAATAACCATGCTGATCTACATTTAAAAGCGGCATTGCACAAACGAGTGTATCCGCTTTAAATTTATGGCGTGTTTTTGGGCCGTAGTCTAAAACCTTGCCGCAGAACTCATGTCCTAGTACAAATGGGTCTGTAGACTTGGCTAAACCATTAAACCCTACACGTGCAGCCAAATCATGCATGTGGTCGCAGTGGTGCTGCATATGTAAATCTGAACCACAGATCCCACATCGCACCACTTCTAATAAAACCTGCCCTTTTGCAGGTGTTAAGTTCGGTTGGTCCACCACTTGTAATTTTGCTTGATGACAAAGTACCGACTTCATTTGAGCGCTTCCTATTTCTTCTTTTTCATTTACTTGCCAGAAATAGATTTCTACAGATAAATTAATCGCTTTATCAGTTTGGTCTTTAGCAAGCCTTTATTCATCTTTACAACTAAAAGCCAAAATACCAATGACCATTCTTCAGCCAATCTACTCTTGAAGAGTCAACAAAAAACAGGCTCAGCGAAATTAAAAACAATAAAAATCTTGGTGCTTGTATCTTACACAGACTGCGTTATCTTCTTAGGCCAGAACAATGTCATCAAAATTAAAACTTATACAAATATAGTAAGTTCAAAAAACTCAACTCAACGCTTTTCACAAAAACATAGCAAATCCAAACTTTTATCAGCAGCTCTAAACAGGCATGATGAATTAAGACGAACAGATAAGAAGAAATCTATGATTACAAAAACGCTTCCGCTTACAGATATACACCGCCACCTTGATGGCAACATCCGTATTCAAACCATTTTAGAATTGGGGCAAAAATACCATTTAGATTTGCCTGCCTACGACATTGAATCTTTACGACCACATGTACAAGTGATGGATAACCAACCTGACTTATTAAGTTTTTTATCTAAGCTCGATTGGGGAGTAAAAGTATTAGCGAGCCTAGATGCCTGCAAACGTATTGCTTTTGAAAACATGCAAGATGCAGCACAACAAGGCCTAGATTATGTAGAGCTGCGTTTTTCACCGGGTTATATGGGAATGACCCATCAACTCCCGCTCGAAGGTGTAGTTGAAGCTGTGATTGCTGGTATAAAAGAAGGCAGTCAAGCTTACGGGGTAAAAGCGAATTTAATTGGCATTATGAGTCGTACTTTTGGTCAGGAAGCCTGCGAAAAAGAATTAAATGCCCTGCTTGCCCATAAAAATGATATTAAAGCACTGGATCTGGCTGGAGATGAGCTTGGTTTTCCGGGTAATTTATTTATTGAACACTTTAAAAAAGCACGTGATGCAGGTTGGCACATTACAGTACATGCAGGCGAAGCTGCCGGCCCAGAAAGTATTTGGCAAGCCATTGAAGAATTAGGTGCTGAACGAATTGGGCATGGTGTTAAAGCGGTTCAAGATTTAAAACTTTTAGATTATTTAGCAAAACACCAGATTGGTATTGAATCTTGTCTCACCTCAAATATTCAAACCAATACAGTACCTTCACTAGCAGAACATCCATTAAAGACATTTTTAGAACATGGTGTGCTTGCCACCATTAATACAGATGATCCAGCGGTTGAAGGCATTGAGATACAGCATGAATATTTAACTGCTGCCCCACTGGCAGGTTTAAGCCCTGAGCAAATTTATACAGCTCAAGAAAATGGTCTTAAAATCGCATTTTTATCAGATCAAGAAAAAAATGAGTTAAGACAGAACTATCAATAACAGAGAACAGAGAACAGAGAACAGAGAACAGAGAACAGAGAACAGAGAACAGAGAACAGAGAACAGAGAACAGAGAACAGAGCTTATATAAATAAGTTCAAATATTGGAGTGTGTATAAATTAAAATTTAAATATATAAAAACAAAAAATTCCTTCTATCTGTAAAACTAGAAGAAATTCTTTTTAATATTTGGGATATTTTTAAAGCTTGAACGCTTTTTAAATATGGTCGGAGCAGTAGGATTCGAACCTACGACCCCCTGGTCCCAAACCAGGTGCACTACCAGGCTGTGCTATGCTCCGAAATTGGGGTGAATGACGGGATTCGAACCCGCGACAACTGGAATCACAATCCAGGGCTCTACCAACTGAGCTACATCCACCATCAAATAAGTTCTATGTACCAAGCTACCAAATGGCGCGCCTGACAGGATTCGAACCTGTGACCATCCGCTTAGAAGGCGGATGCTCTATCCAACTGAGCTACAGGCGCTTAACCGATGATGCTTATCATGCGATACTTCGCCGATCTTAAAATATTATTTTAAGTGGTCGGAGCAGTAGGATTCGAACCTACGACCCCCTGGTCCCAAACCAGGTGCACTACCAGGCTGTGCTATGCTCCGATCTATCTCAGCTTTTGCTGTATCGCACATCGTGCGGTACGGTGTGCATTCTAGGCGCGACGCCCTCAGACGTCAACACCTATTCTAAAAAAAAGTTAAAAATCCTTATCAAATGTATATTTAACAAGCATTTTGAGGTTTTTTAACGTTTTAACGATGCACTAAAGGCTAACATTCGATCTAAAGGCATTTTGGCACGTTCAGCTAGCGCTGGATCAACGTGTATTTCCTGATTACCTTTTTGTAAAACTTCTAAAATCCCATCGAGTTCATTCATTGCCATCCACGGACAGTGAGCACATGAACGGCAAGTTGCCCCCTCACCCGCTGTTGGTGCTTCAACTAAAATCTTATTGGGTACCGCTTGCTGCATTTTATAGAAAATACCGCGGTCAGTTGCCACAATGAGTCTTTCATTTGGCAAAGTCTGCGCAGCTTTAATCAGTTGAGACGTACTACCTACCGCATCGGCAATTTCTACAACCGACTCTGGTGACTCTGGATGTACCAATACAGCAGCGTCTGGATACAGTGCTTTCATGCTGGCAATACCACGTGCACGGAATTCTTCGTGCACAATACATGCACCATCCCAAAGCAACATATCAGCGCCGGTTTTCTTTTGAATATAACGGCCTAAGTGCTGATCTGGTGCCCAAATAATTTTTTCGCCCAAGCTGTCTAGGTGCTCAACAATTTCAACAGCACAGCTTGAAGTTACGACCCAATCTGCACGTGCTTTAACAGCAGCCGATGTGTTTGCATAAACAACTACAGTATGGTCAGGGTGTTGATCACAAAATGCTGTGAACTCATCAACTGGACAGCCCAAGTCGAGTGAACAAGTTGCTTCAAGTGTCGGCATTAAAATTGTTTTTTCAGGAGACAGAATTTTAGCTGTCTCTCCCATAAATTTAACCCCAGCAACGACTAATGTTGAGGCAGCATGATCGCGTCCAAAACGGGCCATTTCTAAAGAATCAGAAACACATCCACCTGTTTTTTCAGCAAGCTCTTGTACTTCAGGGTCGCAATAGTAATGAGCAACAAGGACAGCATCACGTTTTTTGAGCTCTGCTTCGATCTGTGCAAACTTTTGTTGTTTTGCTTCTTCACTTAAGCGATTGTCTTTTGGCTCACCTAAACGGTCTAAATGCGCTTGTACAATGTTTTTTGCATCGTTGGCAATTAAAGTCGCATCACTCATAAAACGTCTTCTCTATCCTTTATGCTGGCATACCTGCTCGCATATAACGTTACTGCTTAAATGATTTAATAGATTGAATCATTTAATATCAAAAGTTGGGGCTAATAAAAAAGCCTCTTTGTCGAGGCTTGATTATAACTGAATATTTACGAACGGTAATCTGCATTAATCTTGACATAGTCGTAAGATAAATCGCATGTATAGACTGTGTCTTTGGCTTGTCCGCGACCTAAATCAACACGAATGGTAATTTCGGTTTGTGCCATAACGCGCGCGCCCGCTTCTTCGGTATAGTCCTCGGCTGCGCCACCATCTTTACAGATTTGCACGTCATCTAACCATACCTGAATTTTAGACACATCTAAGTCTTTCACTCCAGCATAGCCAATTGCCGCTAAAATACGTCCCCAGTTCGGGTCAGACGCAAAAAGTGCGGTTTTAACGAGTGGAGAATGCGCAATGCTATACGCAATGTCACAACACTCCTGAATGTTACCGCCACCCTCTACAGCAACAGTAATAAACTTAGTCGCGCCTTCACCATCACGTATAATTAACTGCGCCAAACGGTTCATGACACGAGCAAGCACTTCTAATACCTTCGCATAGCGTGCATCGCTGTCTAATGTAATTTCAGTGCCACCAGCTTGACCAGTTGCTACAAAAATACATGAGTCATTTGTTGAAGTATCGCCATCAATGGTAATACGGTTAAATGAATGATCGACTGTGGTCTTTAACAGCTTTTGTACTAAATCGCGGCTAATAGGCGCATCTGTAGCAACAAAGCTCAACATGGTTGCCATGTTTGGACGAATCATGCCTGCACCTTTACTAATACCTGTCATGGTATAAGTAATGCCATCAAGTTCAAATTGTTCAGATGCACCTTTAGGCACAGTGTCTGTCGTCATAATGCCAGTTGCAGCATCATTCCAAGCAGCCTCTTGTACGCTATTTAATGCAGGCTGAAGACCAGCAAGTAAACGCTCCATTGGAAGCTGCTCACCAATCACACCTGTAGAAAACGGAAGTACTTCAAAACTGTTCACACCAGCAAGCTCAGCTAACTTCGCGCAAGTGTCTTGGGCATTTTTTAAGCCTGTAGGTCCAGTACCCGCATTGGCATTACCTGTATTAATTACTAAATAACGAGGATTGCCTTGATCAAGATGAGCTTTCGATACATGAACAGGTGCAGCACAGAATGCATTTTGGGTAAATACCCCAGCAACATTTGAACCTTCTGCAAACTCAAAAATGACTAAATCTCGTCGGTTTTGGTAACGTACATATGCTTCTGTTGAGCCAATTTTTACACCTTTTACCACATGCATTTGTGGCATTGTTACGTCGCCGACAGCCATTTTTAGAACATCCAGAGTTTGTTATGAAAAGATCAATATTTCAGAAAATAGCGAGGTCATAAAACCCGCTTTATATGAAATATCAGTATTGACAGCTTATTAGAAAAGCCTGAAAAAATCGAGCGCTAAAAATAGCTTATTGTTGCTCTAATTTTAATAAAATATCTTTCTTATCAAGACCACCAGCAAAACCGACCAAGGCGCCGCCTGCCCCAATGACTCGGTGACAAGGTGCAATAATTGAAATCGGGTTTTTACCGTTGGCAGCTCCTACTGCACGCACGGCTTTTTCATTGCCAATTTGAACAGCAATCTCTTTATAACTTCTTGTTTCACCATAGGGAATACTGAGTAATGTCGCCCACACCTGCTTTTGAAATGCTGTACCTTCAAAATCTAATGGCAAGGTAAACTCACGGCGCTTACCTTCAAAGTATTCTTTTAACTGTTGCTCAGTTTTTAATAAGACTGGATGCTCAGTTTGTTCGACCAGCTCTGCTAGTCGAACACGTTTTGGATTTTCATTGTCCCAAAGTACTGCCACCAAAGCATTTTCATTCGCAACTAGCTTTAATTGCCCAACAGGCGAATTGATATACTTATAAGACAGCAACATACTTTATCCTTTTAAGATGGAGACGAAATTTTCATTAGAACCAGTCCCGATACAATCAGTACAGCGGCAATCATTCTCATCGCACCAATAGGTTCATGAAGAAAAAATATACCCACTAAAAATGATCCAATTGCACCTATGCCTGTCCAAACCGTATAAGCAGTACCAAGGGGTAGAGTTTTCATTGATATTGAAAGCAGAACTACACTCAAAATCATAAAAACTACGGTAATAATACTAGGGGTTAAACGTGTAAAACCTTCAGACATTTTCATAGAATATGCCCAAATGATTTCAAATACACCTGCTAAAATTAAAATAGCCCAAGCCATAACATTCACTAATTTTTATAGTGTCAGGTCGTCCTGACATGATTACCCATTATGGGGGAGGTCGTTCCTCCTTATGTGAAGACTCAGTTTACTTTAAAATAAAAAATGTGGGCAAACCCGAACTCAAGTTCACCTTTAATCTATAAATCTTATTCATTTTTGAGTTGTAAGATTTTCCGTGCACCATTTAAAACAAACAAAACAATAATTAGCCCAATTATGAGATCAGGATAACGAGAGCCTGTGATTGCAACTAATATTCCCGCAATTATGACACCTAAATTTACGATGACATCATTGGCAGAGAATATATAACTCGCTTTCATGTGTGCCCCGCTCTCCTTATGGTCCCTCATTAAATAAAGGCAGCTAACATTGGCCGCAAGCGCTAAACCACCAATTAAAATCATGAGAATTGAAACAGGTTCACTGCCGTAAATAAAACGACGTAGTACATCAACTAACACAATCATGGCTAAGCCAAATTGAAACCATCCGGAAATATGTGCGGCTTTTAATTGAGCATTGAGGTTTTTACCTACCACAAATAAAGCAATGCCATAAATTGCCGCATCGGCAAACATATCGAGTGAGTCAGCAATTAACCCTGTTGATGACGCAATGATGCCCGCCATAAATTCGATGAAAAACATCACAGCATTAATGAGTAACAACCATTGTAAAACCTGTTTTTGTGCTGCATGGTTTGAAGAGCTAGCACGTACCTTTTTAGGCTTTTCAACGGGTTCATAGTGAGGCTGGGTTTGCTGTAACTCTGCCCCTAAACCTAGGCGTTGCAGGCTTTGGGTAATTTTTTCAGCTGCTGTACTGTGATATACCGCTAAATGACGAGTAGGTAAATCAAATTCAAGTTCTTGAATATGTTCAGCATAAGGTACTAAAGCCATTCGCACCATTTGCTCTTCTGCTGCGCAATCCATGTGAGGAATATGGTAATAACTCACCCATTGGATTTTATTCACCATAGGTTCACTCGGCATAGAATAGTCCTGAGTTGCTACGCTTGAGCACCCACAGCTTTTATTTACATTTATTTGATTCTCTTGTTTTTCTAAAGCCATCTTTGCACCATAACTGACACAAAAAAACAATGCCATCAGTATAAACCAATGGCATGTCATTAAGCTTAATTTTTGTTCGGCAATTAAAACTTAAGTGTTAACCCTGCACCATAATACCAACCATGTTCAGAGTCTGTTCCAGTTTGCCAAGCAGTTTGTTTTAAGCCTTTTTCATAGCCGTAACCAACATCAACAAATGGCATGACCTTTTTATTGATTTCATAACGGGTTTGAAAACCTGCCTGCAAACTCGATAGCCCCGTTTTACTGGCATAGCGAGATTCATCTTGCAAAACAACGTTTGCTTTTAAATAGGGCTTACCAATCAACTTTTGGGTAAAGAGTAAGTCCCTTTCCGTTTCTAAACTTAACTTCCATAACTGATCTTCACCTGCATACAGATAAGCATCGGTTTCAAAAAAGTAAGGCGCCATGCCATGTAAACCCACTACACCAGCCCAGCGATCTTGCTTTTCATCTTCCCGCTGTAAACGTTCGTAGTTTACCCCAGCCTGTACATCCCAATAGTCGGCAACATTGCGGCTATAAAGTACTGAACCGCCATAATTGGCATCTTCTGACTCGGCTTTTTCAACATGGGCTTTGATGAATAATTTGTTCTCATCAGTCCCCACCCAGCTTTCCAATTCAGAAGAAAAACGTCCTTCTCCTTCTTCATTTTGAGTCCAGCCCGTATCAATTTTTGTTGCTTGATAAACCTGTCCACCATGTTCACGTAAATGATCATGCGTTAAGGGTTCTTGTGCCAAAGCAAGAACCGATACACCAGAGAAAACACCGCAACATATCATTTGAGAAAATAACTTAGTGATGCGCATGACTAGCTCCTTTTTCATTTTCAGATTGAACAGGTGCTTGAGATGCATCTACTGCTCCATCATTCACTTGAGCCACAATCAACTTATTCATCATTCCAGCACTCATGTGATAAAGCAGATGGCAATGAATCGCCCACTCTCCTAAGGCATCGGCTGTCAGTAACGCAGTAACTGTCTTTCCAGGTGGAACAATAACGGTATGTTTATTTGGTAAGTTTTCAGCTTGTTGACCATTTTCTAATTGCATAAACATGCCATGTAAATGCATTGGATGGGCCATCATGCTTTCATTCACGAACTTCAAGCGAATACGCTCGCCATATTTAACTTGTAACGGCTCAGCTTCGTTAAATTTCTTGCCATTAATGGTCCAGATATAACGCTCCATGTTACCGCCTAAACGAATAACAAGCTCTCGTTCTGGCGCACGTGTGTCTGGCTGAGGTGTTAAAGATTGCAAATCACTATATTGCAGCGCTTTCATACCTGCTGGTGTTGAAGCATTTGCCCAACCATAAACTGGCTCATCTTTTTTGGACTTATTCTCAGATTGAGTCGGCATCTCATGCTTCATATTCATCATGGCGTGATCATGCTCGCTAGCTGACATTGCCTGCATATCATGCTTCATTTCAGGCATCGCTGACATGTCATGCTTCATTTGCATCATAGGATGATCATGTTGGCTAGATGACATGTCATGTTGCATATTCATTTGATGGCCAGCATGTTCATCACTTCCTTCACCATGACTCATGCCCATGTCGTCCATGGTTAACAAAGCACGCGGACGCGGCGGCGGCATTTGAATTGACTCTACAGCCTGCGTATTTTCATTGTGCAAAGTCCCAATGGCAAAACCACTACGGTCAATAGACTCTGCTTCAATCTGATAATTTGGCTGTTTAGGTTCTACAATGACATCGTAGGTTTCAGCTGTGCCAATACGAAACTCGTCAATTGCAACAGGTTTAACTGACTGTCCGTCTGCACTCACGACAGTCATTTTTAAATTTGGAATTCTGACATCAAAAAATGACATTGCTGAAGCATTAATAAATCTTAATCGAACCTTATCGCCAGCTTTAAAATTAGCTGTCCAGTTTTGCTCTGGTGTCTTGCCGTTAACTAAGAAGGTATAACCCGTCACATCAGACATATCGGTTTTTAACATCCGCATCTGATTCCACATGGAATGATCTTGCCAAGTTGCCTTTAAGCCTTGTGTTTTAACTTGCTTCAAAACATCAGATACGGTTTCACGGCGGTTTTGATAATACTCAGCAGATTTCTTCAAATTCTTCATAATGCTATCGCTAGAAGAGTTATGAAAATCTGAAAGCATCACCACATAATCACGGTCAGTTTTTTCATGCGCCGCTACGGGTATTTTTCCTTTTGGATAAATCACGAGCGGGCCATATAAACCATCTTGCTCTTGGCCTTTACTATGAGCGTGATACCAATATGTGCCATTTTGTTTCACCTTAAAACGGTAAACAAAATCTCCGTTTGGCGCGATTCCTTTAAAACCATTGAAACCCGGTACACCATCCATTAACCCGGGTAGTAATAAGCCATGCCAGTGTAAAGACGTATCTTGATTTTTTAATTGGTTATGAACATGAATAACAGCCTCATCTCCTTCCTCAAACTCAAGGAGTGGTGCTGTAAACTTGCCATTTACGGTAATTCGCTTGAGCGGCTGACCAGTAAGATTGACCTGTTGTTCATTAATATTAAGGTGATATTCCTTAATTGCCGCGAGGGTCCATGGTGAAACCAATAGACCAAATACAGCGACGAGGCTGCTAATTGTTTTATGAGACATTGCTGTAATCCTTTGAACTAAAAAAATAAGTAAGAAAGGATTAAGCTTTTGGAGGACGTAAAATTTCTTGCCAGTATCCGGCTAAATGCTGAGCCTGATAAATACTACTAAATTGAGACGGAATAGGAATAAATGATGGCTCAATATCTGGTACAGCTTGCTGTAAAGCCAGATTCACCAGCTGACAATGGACTGGGTTACAGTCTTGGCAGTGTTCACCATGTTGATGAGAAACTTGAACCATAGATTGATGACATATCGCCTGATCATTAGCTTGACTATGCATAGTGTGATGTATCATTTGTTTACTATGGCATGGCATTGTATGAAGATCATGCTGCATAGGCATCTGAGCAACAGACACGCCACTCCACCCAATGACCAAAGTCATTAGGAACACAAACCAAGCATACTTGCGTAAGTGTTGCAGCATCATCATTAATTGCCTTGAGCAATCCATTTATCTATGGGATATAAGCATAACCAAGTTTTAAAACAGATACAATTTTACATCTTAATTGATTGTTTTTATGGTCATTAAGCAAACGGAGCTTGATGCTGAAGAACTAAATCAATCACTTCTAATACACCTTCTCGTTCATTACTTACCGTTGTATAAGGTGCTACTGCTTTTAAAGCTTCAACAGCATTTTCAACCGCAAACCCATAACCAACTGCTTTAATCATCTGAATATCATTATTGTTATCGCCAATCGCGACCACCTGATGAGGCTCAATCTGCCATTTTTGCAATAATAGCTTCAAACCATGCGCTTTATGTTGGTTCGGAAGGATCAAATCAATAAAACCAAAGCCACTTGAAACAGGCACTAAGACTTTATCTGCTACAAAACTTTGTTTCTGAAAATGTTCAAAAATGGCAAAACTTTCGTTTTCCTGAGCAGTAAAAGTAATTTTACACACCAGATCATCTAACGCATAAAAGTCATCGATAACTGTCAGCTTCTCAAAATATCGAGCGACTTTAGCGTAGTCCTCTGCATTCATACTCCTATGTACATAAGCGCTCTGTTTTCCACAGATCACCATAGTCGAGGTATACACAGAGTCAATCGCTTTTAGAATCTTACCAAACTGTTCTTTGCTTAAATGGGCAAAAGCAATTTCTTGCCCTGCATCGACAACATGTGCCCCATTTTCTGCAATGAAAGCAATTTCATGATTAATTTCTGGAAAATAGGTCACAAGCTTTGCAAGTTGGTTACCGCTGGCCACCACAAAATGAATATTATTTTGTTTTAGTTGTTCATACTGTTTTAAAAAACGTGCTTTGTTGTACTGCTTCTTAGAATTAAGAAAAGTCCCATCCATATCTACCGCTAAAATTTTTACCGACATTAATTATCAAGATCTCTTACTAAAAACTTATTAAAGCAAATTTAGCTTTACTTTTCATGACACTTTTACAGTTTTCTATCTATTATGTTTTAAAAGCTTTACACAGCTCTATCTCGTTTTTTGCACAGGTTATTTTTTAGTAAAGCTCAATAAAAAATCAGGTAATAAAATATTCAATATGCGTAAAAAAAGAACGCCAAAACGTTCTTTTTTCATAGCTTTTGTCTAGAGAATAAACGGTTGATCTAATTTTGTTTATTTTACCAACATCTTATCCATACGGTTATCAACACAGTTATCCATACAGTTATAAACAAAGTTATCCACATGAGCGAGGGGTAGCAGCGATTAAGTATCGCTGCCCGAGTGCAAGACGAACAGCTATGCTGTAAGTGGCGAAAAACACATCTCACCTTATCCAAGCACAAAAAAGCTGTTAAACCTCTTTCGTCCCTACTTTAGCAAGCTCTGCACGCATTTGATCAATCACGACTTTATAATCTGGTTGACCAAAAATTGCTGAACCAGCAACAAACATATCTGCACCCGCTTCTGCAATTTCACGAATATTTGCTGGGCCCACACCACCATCTACTTCTAAACGGATATCACGGCCACTTGCATCGATAATTTTGCGCGCTGCACGTAATTTTTCTAAAGTCATTGGAATGAACTTTTGTCCACCAAAGCCAGGGTTTACACTCATTATTAAAATTTGATCTACTTTATCAAGCACATAATCTAAATGGTGTAACGGCGTTGCTGGGTTAAAGACTAAACCTGCTTTAGCACCACCAGACTTAATCAGTTGTAATGAACGATCAATGTGGTGAGATGCTTCTGGGTGAAACGTAATGATATCTGCACCAGCTTCTAGGAAATCACCAATAATACGGTCAACTGGAGACACCATTAAATGCACATCAATTGGAGCTTTAACACCATAGTTTTTTAGAGCCTTACATACACCAGCACCAAAAGTTAAGTTTGGAACGTAGTGATTATCCATCACGTCAAAATGCACTACATCTGCACCTGCAGCTAACACTTTGTCTACATCTTCGCCTAAACGAGCAAAATCGGCAGATAAAATAGAAGGAGCAATCAAATAAGGCTTGGACATAGGTGGATGACCTGGCTAGAAATTTAAGGAGAGGCTGAAAATTATAACAAAAAAGAACCTCCTTGACCCGCTCTTCCTTGCCTAAATCACAACATTTCAAGCTTGCAACGTAACGTTGCTATTATAGAATGCCAAGTGCCATACGAATTTGTTAAGGTACATTAAACCAATGTGAGGATTGATAATGAAAAGTACGACTCATCTATTAACAAATGATGGAAAACGCATTGCAAAACGTCTCGTTAACCATTGGAAACATAAGTTTGAAGTACAAGAAACTGAGCAAGACTTTAAAATCTTAATGCCTACAGCAACCATTACACTTGCACCTCAAACAGAGCTGTTAAATGTTGCTATTGATAGTCAGTTAGATGACCATGACCACTTGGAAAAAGTTGTCCTTGATCATCTAAACCGTATGGCTCAACAAGAATTTGAGGTGGAATGGCAACACTAATTAGCCAGCGACCTTTTCTAATTGGATCGCATGGAACTGTAAGTGCTCATCCATAAAGGTCTGGATAAAGTAATAGCCATGATCATAGCCAGCATGTTGTCTTAAAGTTAAAGGCTGTCCTACTTTTAAACATGCTTGCTTAAATTTTTCAGGGTGAAGTTGTTCATAAAATTGATCATCTAATCCCTGATCAACCAAAATTTCGCTAAAAACTGCACCATTTTTTGAGACTAAAGCTGTGGCATCATGGTCCAACCAGCTCTCACGATCTGCGCCTAAATAATGACTAAATGCTTTTTCGCCCCATGCACATTCACTTGGCGCGCAAATCGGTGCAAATGCAGATACCGACTTAAACTTGTCAGGATATTTAAAAGCCAAAGTTAATGCGCCGTGGCCGCCCATAGAATGCCCAAAGATACCAACTTGTTGAGCATTTACTGGAAAACTTTTTAAAATGAGTGGATATAACTCATCAATTAAATAACTTTCCATCTGATAATGCTCAGACCAAGGTGCTTGCGTTGCATTAATATAAAAGCCCGCACCTTGTCCTATATCCCAATTGTCACCTACTGCAACCTGTTCGCCACGAGGTGAAGTATCAGGCGTAATCAATATCAGACCAAGATGGGCTGCCATATGCTGCGCATGTGCTTTAATGGCAAAGGTTTCCTCAGTACACGTTAACCCAGCGAGATAAAACAAAGTTGAACAGGCTTTCCCTTCCAAAGCTGCTGGTGGTAAATAAACACCAAACTTAGTAGAGCCTTTTAATAATTGAGAATCAAACTGGTAAATGCGCTGCTCACCCTCAAAGCAACGGTTTTTTTGCAGGAGTTGCATCGTTTTTAGCCTCTGTTTGTGTTTGAGCAATATTTACACTACCTGTACTTTGCTGTGGGAAAAGATATTTTTCCAACTGAGGTAGCATAAGTTCCATATTCTTACCAATCACCCATTGCGGTTCTGAAGGGTCTACACCTTGAGCCACTTCCCATTTGGTCACAGTTTGCTTGGCAGCATTAAACGAATCTTTCATAGAAGACTGCTCTCTCATCGCCAAGTCAAAAAAAGCTCGTCCAAAATAGGTGTAGTCAGCTTCGTTATTACAACCAAAAGAAGTTTTGTCTGCCGCAGATGCCGTAATAATTAAAGTATCTGGTGACTGCAAAGCGGGAATGAAACTTCCTGAATAACAAGCAGAAATGACAATCACGCGCCAACGAATACCAGCTTTATCGAGTGTTTCACGTAACCATTTCGGATCGACCTGCCCCAAATCTAGAGGAGCATTTTCAATTTCAAAATGGTTTTGCTCACCATGCGATGTCATATATAAAAATAGTACATCACTATCGCGGTTCATTTGTTGGCCCATACGGCGTAGAGCCAACTCTATACTGGTTTTAGATGCAATCGGGATTTCGGTTCGGGTATCTGGGTTATTGACCAGCATCATAGAACGCCCAACTGTACCAAAACGCGTATCGAATTGTTCTTTAATACGAACCACTTCCGATTTAAAAACGTCTTGGTAACTATCGCCCGCAACACCCAAGAAATACCAATGACTTTTGGCTATCTCACCATATTGGACTTGTTCTAAGGCATCATGAAGTAACTTACTTTGTGCATAAAAAGCATCTTCGGCAAACGTAGGTGGAGAGTCTTCTACTTTCCAAATAGGCTGATCTTTTACTGAAAGTTGCCAGACCACCATGGTCGCAATAGTCGCAACCATGACCAATGCCCGCTCCCACCAAGGCCATTTCAACTCACGTGAGAAAACCCAAATGACAGCTAAACTTTGCCACACAAAAAGTGCCACAAATAGACTTGGTAGAATACCGTTATAAATGGCATCGGGAATAAAGTTTAGATAACCGTTAGAACCCAAATATTGAATTAAACATTGAATTAATAAAATATTGGTATCTAGAACCAGCCAGAGCAAAGCTGGAACTAACATCAAACGCGGCTGATTAATACGCTGTGATAGAAAAATACCAACAATAAGCGCGATAAAAGGCCAAAGTGCGTACCCAATTAAACCTTGCGAGTTGAAATCACCCGTTTGACCAGCAACAAGCCAGCTATAAAGCGAGTTGGTACATCCACCTAATATTCCCCAAACAATAAGCTGAAGAATAGAGGGATGTACGATCTGTAAGGAACGTCTTGACCCCAAAAATAACCACATTCCGGCAAGCTGGTTACTTTTAAAATCATGCCAAAAGTTAATGGAAGGTTTGAGATCAATCATAAAAAGGTTTCAAAAATTTCGTTTTTGTCAGGCACCATAAGTGTATGCCTGCTAAGAATTTTAGCAATCATGCTTTTGAACTATATCACATATATTTGTGCATTATTCAAGCAATAAAACTTAACCTTACATAAGCTTACTGAAAGTAAGCATCAAAACGACAAGCATCTCCCTGCCACTGATGGGCTGGCTCTTGATTTGCTAAAAAAATCGCATGTCGTGGGCGTTTCACAATCACACGCTTGGCAACTTTCTTGGCTAACTCAAGCAAATTATCACCTAAATCCATTTCACCATCTTCTGGTAAAAGTAAATGCAAAAGCTGCATCTGCTTTTTGACTTGGGCTTGTTTTTTAATCGCTTGTTGGTTCTGGTCACGCTGTGGAAACATCGGGTCTAAATAAACCACATCAACCGTTTTTGCTTCTTGATCTAATTGCTGTAAATAGCTTGCAGAGTCAGCAAACACCAGTTGAATACGATCTATAAACTGATTTAAAAATGGATCACGCTGTGCTTGAGCTTTTGAATCTTCAAGTAAAGTAAATAAAATCGGATGACGTTCAACAAGCTGTATTTGAGCACCTAAATACGCCATGAGTAAGCTATCGTGACCTAAACCTGCTGTTGCGTCTACAAGTATTGGTTTTTCGCCGAGCTGACAAGCTCGAGCAATCATTTCTGATTTAAGACTGGCACGTTTTAAACGCGGAATTTCCGCTTTCCAGTCAGGCTGCATTTTCATGCCATTTGCAGATAACCAAAGTCCGTTTTCATCTACACAAAGTGCTAAGTCAGGGTTTAAACGTAAAAAACGAGCATTGAGCTTTTCAATGGGCTGTAAGTCGGTAGTCACGCCTCTAGAACAAAGCACAGCTTGGTAGTGCTGTGCTTGCTCCTGAAAATCTACTTCAAAATATATATGCATGAGTACTGCCTTTACTTTGCTTTACCCTGATCCGCTATTTTTTTCCAAGCATCATCACGTAAGTAAACCGGCAAGGCATGTTCTGCATCAACCCACTGTTTTTGAGCAGCATAGACACGTGCAATCGAAGCAATGTCTTGTGCAGTAGCAGTGATAGTTTGATGCTCTGCATCGGCTTGAAGAAGCTTAGCACCTGAACCGATTAAGCAATGCTTTGCATAAGCAGCGGCTTGTTCATAGCTCATTAATTTTTCTTCATCAATACACTGCATGATGCCTTGTTCGTTTAGAACAAAACTTGCAATGTAAACTTCATTCATACGGGCATCGAGTACCGCAGTCACCTGCTCTAAGCCTTCAAGGCGATAAGCCGCTTGCGCGAGAGCTTGCAAGGTAGAAACTGGAACCACAGGTAAATCTTGTGACCAAGCTAAAGCCTGAGTAACGGCAGCATTAATTCGAACACCGCTAAAAGAACCTGGCCCACGGCTAAAGGCAATTGCATCTAAACCAGCAATTTCTAGTCCAGTTTGCTGTAAGCCCTGCTCAATCATTGGCAAAATGGTCTGGGTTTGTGCTTTCGCTCGCGTATCGAGTTGGAAAAATAGTTCTTGGGTTTCATCAATTAATGAAATGGAACATTGCTCATTTGCAGTTTCCAACGCCAGCAGTTTCATGCACAACCTTAGTATTCAATCAGATTAAAAACGGAAGTAATGATAACCCACTCGGCCCTGATAGGCGAGTTGTTCCTATCTAAATAAAAACGCCAAGCGAGTGCTTGGCATTGAAAATATCTTACTGAAAATTTAAAAGTGAAATTCTTTTAAATCTGTATAACTTTTAAAGTGTTCAGCATAATGTAGGGCACTCAAGCGTATTTTTGCAGCGCCTTCTTCATCTAGAGTTTTGACAATTTTACCAGGCGAACCCATCACCACTGAATTATCTGGAATCACCTTCCCTTCAGGAATTAAAGCATTCGCACCAATAATACAGTTTTTACCAATTATAGCTCGATTTAAAATGACAGCGTTCATACCAATCAGGCTATTATCACCAATCGTACAACCATGCAGCATGACTTTATGACCGACTGTGACATATTCACCAATGTTCAACTCAAGACCTGCATCGGTATGTAATACCGAGTTTTCTTGAATATTAGAAAAATTACCAATCCGAACAACACAGTTATCAGCACGTACTACCGCACCAAACCAAATACTGACCTGACGACCTAATTCCACTTGTCCAATGAGCGTTGCTGTTGGAGCAACCCAGCCATCCCATGGTTCATGTAATGCTTTTGGGTGCTGTCCTTGATAGCTATACATCATAATTTATCAATCCTGATCTTTATTTTTTATGAGAAAATTTTGGCATTCCAAACGTTGGTGAGTTGAGTAAAAATGGCCATTCCTTTTGATAGCCTAAACCATATTTAAATAGAGCTACCAACATACGCGCAGTTAAGCCCCAGATAATTTCATTATCAATCTGTAAGCTTGGAAAATACAAAGACTGATGGGCATATCGAACTTCATAGGGTGTCGGACGCGTCTCTATAAGTTGCTGTAATGGCACAAAGAAAATTCGATCAATTTCAGTAGGCTGAGGTATTAAGTGAACCTCTGGTGGAATAAGCCCAACAATTGGCTTTACAGACAAACCACTTCTTGCGCGCTGCATTGGCAAATCACCTAACAACTGTACATCAAACGGGTTTAAGGCCGTTTCTTCTTGAGCTTCTCTTAGCGCTACAACAATATTACTGGTATCACTGGGGTCACGCTTTCCACCCGGAAAAGAAACCTCCCCCGCATGGTTGTTCATATGTATTGAACGACGTGTAAGCAGTACCTTAGGATTATTTTCATTTGTAATCGCAATTAGTACTGCAGCTTGTGCTTCTTGTATGCGGGTGGAAAAGCGCAATCTTTGCTGTAACTTTTGTGTTAGCAAGTGCTCTTCCATACCTTTCACCTATTATTCTGTCTCTCTTTTCATCATATCTGAAAATAAAACTTAGGGAATAGAGTTGATGCGTAAGTCTAAAAATTCAGTTATGCTGAGTCATCTCTATACTCGATGATAATTATGAGTTTCTGTGTAGCGTGTGGGCATAAAACCGAACAAAAAATTCCTTTAGGTGATCATAAAGTACGCCGTGTTTGTACTCATTGTGGCAATATTCACTATGAAAACCCCAAAGTAATCTGCGGTGCCTTAGCGTTATGGGAAGACAAAGTACTACTCTGTCGTCGAGCTATCGAACCTCGTTATGGTTTATGGACATTGCCTGCTGGCTATATGGAACTGTTCGAAACTATGGAACAAGGTGCGGCACGTGAAACACGTGAAGAAGCAGAAGCGGAGATTGAAATAGAACAACTCTATTGTATGTACAATATTCCTCGTATTGGGCAAATTTATGTACTTTTTAAAGCGCAGTTAAAAGATGGAGTTTTTGGTGCAGGTGAAGAAAGTATAGAAAGTCGCCTGTTTGAAGAGCATGAAATTCCATGGGGAGAGCTAGCTTTCCCGAGTGTCGAACACACACTCAAACATTATTTTGAAGATCGTAAAAAACAAGTTTTTCCAACGCACCTAGAAACGCTAGGCACTCGTTTAGACCATACAGGCTAATAAATTCGATAATAAAAAGACCGCATTTGCGGTCTTTTTTTTTGGGCTCTTATTTTGTCTTAATTTGATAACAATCAGCCGTCCGAATCGTTATCGTCCCACTCATTCTCTGAGCTAAAGCTTTATCATCTTCTGTAGGAGCAGGGCTCACATCCTTAATATTATTATAGACTCGTTGATAGAAGGCATATGGGTTTAACCATGAGACTGTCTTGTTATCATAAGTTGTAAGGTTAATGCCATTTACCTGCCCTTGTAATAAGTTAGCAACGTTAATTTTTGCCCCACTTACAATTAAGGTTTGACTACCAGTTGCAGTAGTACCTTGAACAACGTTCGAGTTTAACCCCGCCAAAATACCATTGAGATTGCCTAGCTTCGGTTCAGCAAAAATCATTTTTACTGTAATTGATTTATCATTTGAAGCAGACTCAGTACCACCTGTTGTTCCTATGCGGTACTGTTGAACGCCATTGTTATCAATTAAAGTATTATCTGAAACCACACCGCACTGACCAGACATATCCGTTGCTGTTGCATTAGGTTTAATATCAGTACGAATATCACCATTTTCATCAATCACAATCCCTAAATCGATTGGTGAAATTCCAGCGGTATCAAATTTAATATTTAAAGTACCATATAACGGGAAAATATAAGTTTGCCCAGCGCTCACATTTTTAGAAGTTCTAAAGATATCTTTTGCAAGATAACTTGCTGGAGTCACTTTATAGATATCTAGAGAACCATTATAGTTTTGATTCCCAATACTTTGACGCCAAAGCGCATAGTGCTGAGGATTTGGTGTTTTACTATTTATTGCGCCTAAATACAAACTTTCACGACCGGCAATAAATGAATCATTTAATAATTTACCTTGATAAATCAGTAAATCTTCACTGCTATTAGCTGAAGCTTTTAAATGGAATGGTTGTGTTGACTTAATCTCAGCTTGTAATGGATCAAGCCATGTTGTTTGAGCATTTGCTGTAAGTTGAGCTGGCTTAGATTTAGTTAATACTTCCATTACAGCCGTCACTGTTGAATTATTTGTAGTCGTGCTCGTACCTTTCCACTGTAAGCCATAACCAAATGTATAGCCTTGACGATCTGAAAGTAAGAATAAATTACCTATAACATGCTGCGTATTAGCAGCATTTTTTGGACAATCGGCTAAATTAGCTAAATTACATCCATAAAAATTTTCTGAAATTAAGTTTGGTTGAGCTAAGGTCAAGTAATCCGACTGATATAAACCAACTAAACTTAAATGAGCCAATTGCGTTACTAGAGCAAAAGCTTGATTATTATTAATCTGACTAACATCTAACCAAGGTTTCAAAATACTGGCGTATGCTCCACTTTTCCATTCAGTAGCAGTAATATTTTGAAGTACAACATTTAATGTGTTTTTCTTATCTTCTGTAACTTGAGTTGGCTGTATATCCCCAATTACATTATCACCACGTTCTAAACCAACACTTTGAAAAAGTTTAACCAAAGCCATGGCTACACCGATGGTTGGATCATCTTGACTTAATGAAACTGGTGCAACACCCGTTAAAGCTGTTGCCATATCCATAATTTTCAAACGTGGTGGAACAACTACCTTAATTTTTGAAATGTTATCTAAGCTGACAGAACCCAAGTCAATTTTAGTTTTTGTTTGAGTACCTTGTAAAAAGAAGTTTGCTGTATCACCAAGTTTACATGTACCCACAACACTATTGCCTGATGCTTTAGTGACAAAACTCTGATTTGCAATACTACTACAGGTAAAATTAAGGCCAGCAACCGGATAATCGAGTGAAAATTGTAAGCAGTCACTATTTGATACATCACAACTTCCATTTGCATTTGAACTACCAGACCCACTTGTAGGATCTTCATTAATTGTTGAACTACCACCACCACACCCATTCAACATGATTGCTAATGTGGTTAATGCAAAAGGCCATAATAATTTTTTATTCATTAGATACTCTACCCATTCTTACTTAATTTTTAGCGTAATACCGAAATTTGAATCTGTCCCTGATTAGATAATTCATGTTCCTCTACATCTACAGAGGAAGATAAAGGAGTTAACATCATATAACGTGCATGAGGTGGTACTTTTAAAGTACCCTGAATTGATGCATGTTGTAATATTGTAGAAGGATAAGACTTACTCTTAAAACCACTTGCCCCCTCTAAAATGCAACCTTTTTCATCTAAAAATATAGCTAAAGGCCAATAATATAGAGGTGTCGAATTACTCGCTGCAAAAGACATCAGCTGTAAATGTTGTACAGATGGATCTAATTTTACCAACTCATATTCAAACTTTTCTTTTAATGGCTTTCGAGGCCATAAATTTACGTCTTTTTTATCACCAAGTACTTTGATTGACTTTTTGTGGCCTTGAACAAAACACTTATCTTGTTCAAAAGTCGTTTCTAGGTCTTTTTGAGATAGTCGTATATAAGTTGGCGCTAAAATAATTGCTGCTTGATCATCTTGAGATTGTTTATTGAAGAGTTGTTCTAAAGTGGATTTACTCACCCCCTTTTTCCGTTCAATAAACTCAGTTCGCCCTAAACCATCGGGCATCACATAAAAGCGTTTTTTTCCTTCAAGATTAAATTCTTGATCTTCTAAATACTCATTATTTACATACTCTACGCCATCAACAGTCGTAAACTTAGATGGATCATTCGATGAGTTTTGAGTAGAAATAGCTTGTGAAATATTTGGTACAGATGGAGGAGTTTTAACTGGAGTACTTTGTTCTTTAACAGTACTACTTTGCTTTTTAACTTCATTCTTCTTAACTTCACTAACCGTTACAGGATGCTCTAGTGCAGTCGGTGCAGTCGGT